>NZ_JBEPOK010000003.1 GCF_040546765.1 Arthrobacter sp. OAP107
TAGGCGAGGACGAATAGTTCTTGCGAAGGGGCGTAGAAATCCTCGTTCGGAGTCCATGCCGCCTTAGCCTTGCTATCTGCCTGGTTATAGTCCAATGTGACCTGCGGCTCTGCCCACCGCTCCCGCCACCACTGGCGCCGCGGGCGCTCGTCCTCACGGTCCTCTGCCATGACCATCCCTTGCATCGCCCACCAAAGGTCGAGCAGGCCATCGGCGTCTAGTTCCAAAGCGTCAGCATAGGCGCGGACGATCGCTTCGGTCTTGGGTGGACGGTTCCCGCTTTCTGCCATTGAGACCGCAGCGATAGACAGCTTGGGGCTGAAAAAGCCAGCGACATCAGACTGGTTCTTTGACCTGTCCTTGCGCACGGCCTGCAACACGGCTCCGAATGCCACTGCCGAACTAGATCCTGGTTTCACTTCTCAAAATCCTCCTGAATCGGCTAACGTTGATTTCACAACACGAGCAACTCGTGAAAGTGAAATATATCATGAGGCGTCTTCTCGACCAGCGAGTCCGACGCCCTCCCGCAAGAGAAGGAAGTTTGGACATGAATCACGGGTTCTCATTCACGCGACTCGTCGACAGCATGGAGCAGCTGTCTCACGAGCTGCCTCGGGCGGTCACCTCAGCGAAGGCAATCGTGGGTGAAGTGAGAGAAATCTACTGCCTCGTATCCCCGCTGCTCGAGCGGTTCAACGCGAAGTAGGCCGCGGGCAACACCCGCCTAGATGCAAGCCGCCTGCGGACGACGGCACGCCGTAAGCCATGAACTTCGGTCGGTTCCCTCTACAACCCAACACCGGCTACTCCTGACAAGGAGTCATCATCACCTGCGGGCGGCCGAAAGTTGCCGAAGCGCGGTCGTTGTGGTTGCTAACGCTTGCTGGATACTCTGTGCATTCACAAGCGCGGTAACTGTTAACGGAACTACGGATCACTTCGAGATTTCACAAGATGATTCGAGTTACTAACCAGCGAGAGACTAATTAAAATTGCCGAAGCGCGGCCGCTCTGGTTGCTAACGCTTGCTGAATAGTCTGTACATTCACAAGCGCGGTAACTGTTAACGGAACTACGGATCACTTCGAGATTTCACAAGATGATTCGAGTTACTAACCAGCGAGAGACTAATTAAAATTGCCGAAGCGCGGCCGCTCTGGTTGCTAACGCTTGCTGAATAGTCTGTACATTCACAAGCGGGGAAATGATTGAAGGAACTACGGGTGGTTTTGAGATCTTTAAATACCGATTGGACTCCGTAGTGATACTCTTAGATTGTTCATACGGTTCAAACGGATTGATGCCACTGATCCGTATGGATTGACTTCTACGGAACCTCGGCCACGCTAGTTGTGGTGCAGAGTCCAAGGAAGGATAGGTGGGCGCCGACCAGGAGTGCTAGTCCGGCCGACGCCCGCAAGGGGATGATTGGCTAACGGAAAAGCCAGTTGTTCACTGACAGGAAAATAGAAATTGCCACGATGAGACGCTCGCAGGCCCTGAGAAGCTGCACTATCGTCGTGGCGTTTCTATGCGATCCAGAGCGCCTCGCCTTTCTCTTCTTCTTGCTCAATCCTTCTCCCCCCTTTCCTTACCACTCGGTACCTGCACTGCCTGATGCAGTGGAAAGTACGACCCGGAAAGTGGGTTGTTAAGATGTTACTGCACATTCAAAGACAAATTGATTTTTGGGGCTCGAATTTTCAAACTCGACCCCCGATGATGCAGCGGCCCTAGCCGTATTAGTGACTGCTCATATCTGCTTTTCCGAGCCCATGCACTGATCTGCTTGGCGCTGCCCAAAACTTGCTCCATCGCGGTAGGAAGGGCCTACTACAGCGGACGGCTCTGAGCACACCTATCCTGCGCGTTCGCCACGGCCATCCCTTCCAACCCAACCGAACACGACACCGCTTTGAAGAAGGCGAACGCGACAGGTTCTCAAGGAAACCGGAAGATAGCCTGCCGCGCCCCTGCCCCAAAGGGGCCGGGGCGCAACGCGAAGGCGACTTCAGGCTAGCTGGGTTCGCACGTCAGGGAACCAGCCGATCGGTGCCTTTTTCGGTTCCAAATGGACCGGGTCGCGGTGTGACTTCATGTCGCATTTGTGGAAGGGGCCGCGTGGGTCCAGAAGAACGCTCATGTGGTGGTCTGCGTGGTCTTTCCACCAGACACTGATTCCTGTCGCACCGTCGAGTCTTAGGTGTTCCCAGGCCCGCCACAGCGCTTCTATGCGGGAGACTGCTTCAGGGTGGAAGTACCATTCGATGCACCACTGCGCCGAGCGGCCGTCGACGCTGCGCACATAGGTTGGCAGCAGCTGCTCATGCAGGAACTCCTCGGCCGAGCCGTAGACCAGTTTCAGTTGCTTCTGTTCCTCCCCTGCATTGTCGGCGGGCTCGGTGCTGGTGCTGGCGACTTCGCCGAATCGGCCAATTTCGATGGTCATGCAGAATCTCCTACCCGGTTACCCAAGGATTAGCCGAAGGTGCCGCTGCTACCGTTACGGGTTCTTCCTCCGGCCGCGGACTGTACTTCTCGATTGACGCCTCCACAGCGTCCTTGTGCGTCCCCGTGTACCAGGGCGTGGTGCGGACCAGCGTGGCCGGCGCGCCTGATGCGAGGACCACGGCGCGGCCGCGGTCCAGTTCGGCGAGGTTGGAGACATCGAAGATGCGCTCCTTGCTTTCCTGACGGGAGCGGCTGGAGCCCGACTTGCCGGAGGAGACCGAGACACTGATGTAGCTGTAGTCCCCGATCAGGTCGGACAGCGCTCGGAGGAATCCTTCTTCGGCAACGCCGCCTCCGTAGACCTTGACGTTCGCGGCCGACCAGATTTTCCGCATGTTCGCCTCGCCCCACAGCTCCACACCCTGGGACCAGGACTGCAGGATCCCCATCACGATCAGGCCCTTGGAGCCGTAGTGGCTGAACTGGTCTGGCAACCCGGCCCATCGGACAACGTTGGCCAGCTCATCGAGAGCGAACAAGGCAGGCTTAGGAAGCCGACCGCCGCTGCGTTCGGCGCGTTCTTCCATCGCCTCAGCGATCGCCACGGTCAGGGCCGTGGTGAGAGGGGCGGCGGAGCCGGCCCCTTCCTTGGAAAGGATATAAATGGTCTCTTGGGACGCGGCGAAAGCGTGCGGGTTGAACTGGCGGCGGGTATCCGTGGCCACCGTCGCCCCACCAGTGGGAGCGACCCATCGCAGCGTGTTGCGGCTCTTGAGGCACTGGATCATTTTCTCGGCGGTGCCGAAGATCCCGTCGCGCTGCTTGTCAGCGAGCTTCAGCGTGGACTCCAAGCCCTTGTACTGCAGCTCGTAGTCATGCTGCCGGAGGATTTCGATGGGTTCCTGGCTGACCTGCTCCGTCACCCACAGGTAGATCTGCGTGATGGGAAGGTTCCCGAGAGCGGCGGCGAGGAAGTAGGAGGACAAAATGTCCTCGGCTTTCGGGTCAAAGTAGGCGTCGGGCTTGGATCCAGGAACACGGGAACCCATGGAGAAGTGCTGGGTGAGTTTGTAGGCTTTCTCTTCATCGGTGACGTAGGAGAGCGGGTTCCACCACCAGTCCGGATCCTCCTGAGCGATCTTCTGAGGATCGAACACCCACACCGGTGCGGTGTTCTCACGGACCCCGCGGGTCCCGTCCACGACGTCGCGCTTATTCGACGTCGAAACCACCGCACCGGGTGCGTCCAGGATGGCCGGTATCACTCGTGATGTTGATTTACCGGTACGGGGACCCCAAATGTCCAGGGACAGGTCTTCCCAGGACTGAAGGAACTTTTGCCCGGTGGCGACGACTTTGCCCACGACGATGCCTGGCGTGTCCGTCACGCCCAGACGCTCGGCGGTCGCTTTTGCTCCCTTCTCGGTGAACGCGGCCAACGCTTTGCCGCGGCCCAGGTAGCGGGCGGCTTTGTCGACGCGGGCACGCTTGGACGCGCCTTGCCGCCACGCCACGAGCACGACGATGGCCAAAGTCAGGACGAGCCCGGCCATGACGCAGACAACGACGGTAGCCTCCGTAGGCCACGGCACGCGGCCTTTGATTAGACCGGCGATCAGATCGATCGGGTGCGCCGGTGGGGCGGCGATGCCAGCCATCCACGAGCCGACGTGCAGGGCGGCGTAGGTGCCGCCGACGAAGACGACGATGAAACCGATGACCAGCCAGACCAGCAGGGCATCACCGACGCCGATTCCTTTGCGATTGGGCGCGCTCATTCTGATGCTCCTTCACTGGGCAGGGCCCTGGCCGCCGGTTCAAGCAGGGCCTTCGATGTGGTGCTCCACTTGGCATTGGTGTCGTTGATGCCTTCTGGGCCTTTCTCCAAGGATGTGAGTCCGACCTGAACGGGGATTCCGGGACGTCCGCCGACCTTGATGAGGAACTTTCCCCGGCCCGGAGGCTCAACATCGACGCCGCGGGAGTCCCACGCGGGCGGGTCCTGCCAGCAGATGAGCTTTTGCTGCTCCTGGCGCGAAAGCGGGATGGCGGAGGTCAACTGGGGCATTTCCGAGGCCGGCAGGCCGCCGCAGATCACCATGCCGGAGCGTTCGACGAATCCGCGGGCTTTCATCCGGTCCTCTTCTGCCGGCAAAGCCAGCAGGTCGGACATGGTGTGGGAGATCATGATCTGCCCGACACCGACGGAGCGGTTGAGCCGGGTCAGAGCGTCCACCCGGTCCACCATGCCCTTCCCGGCGCGCAGGGCCCGCCACAGTTCATCCAGGACGACGAAGTAGTTCCTGCGCGGTTCAAGCCCGGCGTCTGCCAGGGCATTGGCAACATTCACCGTGCCGAAACCGTAGGACCAGCACGCCAGCAGTACCGCGGCCTGCAAGTCCGTTTCGGTCTCATCAATGCTGGAAACGTCAAAGACCACGGCACGGTCGCGCACCATCGGCTCTGAAGTGTGGCGGGAGAAGATTTCCCCGAGCTTCCCGCCCCCGGTCAGCCCCAACAGGGTGGCCTCCAGCGCACGGGTCTCGCGCAGGTAGACAGACTTGTCTCCCCTGTCCAAGGCGACCTGACGCAGCTCGTCAGGCGCGGACACGATCACGTCCAGCAGGTCTTTCAATACCGGAACACCGTCAAAGCGTTCATCGAGGATCCGCAGGGCACGATCCAGGATCGTCTGTTCCTGATCGGTGGGTGGGCTGTTGCGGCTGATCGTGATCAGCGAAACAACCATGGTCAGGCGGCGGCCGTGCGCGTCAGCGCGGACCCGTGCCGCGTCCTCAGGATGGCCGTTGTCTTCCAGGATCTGGGCGGCTTCCACGGCCTGGCCCGGGTCAAGGATGTTCAGGTAGCCGACGCCGCGGCCAAGCCGAATCACCTGCCCGTTCAAGGCCTTGACGGCTTTGACGTGCTCGCCCTTGAGGTCGCCCAGGATCAGCGGGTGCACACCTTGGGCGGAGAGTCCGATGAACATCCGCCGCACCACAGTGGACTTCCCCAGACCGGGCTTGCCCAGGATGAACGCCGAGGGGTTGGAAATCAGCCGGGCCCGCTGGAACCAGCTGATCGGGTCGCAGCAGACCGTGGCCTGGGTTTCCTCGTGGCGTCCGAGCGGGATACCGATCATGGGTGAGGACGCACCGGAAGAGAAGGGCCACAGCCCGCACACCTGAACCGTGGTTCCCCGGTATTCCTTCACGGACGGAACCAGCTGTGCCATGCCCCCGCCCCGGCCGGGCCAGCCACGGGCACCCGGCGCAGCCTCGCGAGGCTGCTTCGCCGTCTTCTTCGGGCCGGCAGCGGTGTTGTGCTTGAAGGGGCGGGTGAAGAGCTTTGCTCGGGCCATTACAGGGCATCCTTAATCTCGGACGGAACCATGCTGTGCTTGGGCAAGACCAGCCCCAAAGGGAGGGACGCGGCGAACGCGGTGTCCTGGGATCCATAAGCGCGGCGCAGCAGCACCCGGGCGGTGCCGGAGGTCTGCTCGATGGCAGCGACGGCATCAGGGAGGCGTTCGGCGTCGGTGACGGTGGCCGTGACGACCATGCCGAAGTTCACCAACCCTGCGCCCTGGGCTTCTTCCTGGGCGGTTTGGGCCGCTGACCGGGCATCGACCAAGGCGCGGGCCGATGGCCGCGTGCCGGAAGTGACGCGGACATTGGCGTTGTTCTGGTCCCGCTCGACCACGGCTGCGGCGCGGGCCGAGTCCATGGGCCGGTACAGCAGCGAGATTCGCTTGCGGTCAATGTCCCCGTGGGGTGCCAGCAGGCGGGACAAGACGGAAGAGTTCACCGATCCCCGCGGTGCACCAGTCATGGTCCAAGATGCGGAGAAGGCGGAATCGTGCCGGTAGTCATCCCAGCTGGCCTGCGTTGCTGTAGGGCCGACTTCGCCCCAGGTCAGGGACACCGGGGAACCGGCGGCGTGGGCTTCATCAATGATCAGCGCCGCCGGAGGATCGTAGGCGACGCGCACGACCTCGCACAGCTCCTGGGCGGACATGGGACGGGCGATCCCGGCGCCGGTGGATTGAAGCCGTGCCGAGAGGCCCGGGATCCGGGACGCGAGGTCGCGGGCAACGTCTTCCGGGGTCCGCTTCTTGGCCCCGGCCCGAATGGCGGAGTTAAACGTCAAGGACACCCAGGCCCGTACCGTTGCCGATCCCTCCGGGTACGTGTCCACGACTTCGCCCAGCATGGCGCGGGCGAACTCGGGGGCGTTCGGGTCGATGTTCATCATGACTTCATTCCGAAGTCGGTAGCCGGAGTCAGGAGCGGTCTCTACCGTGACAGCCGCGGCGTCCAGGCCTGCTTCATCGGCCAGGGAGGCGAGCCAGCCGCCCCAGTTTGCCACCCAGGCATCGACCTGTTCCGGGTCAACGAGGGAGGCTCCATCAGGTTCAGTCGAGAAAATCACGGTGAAGTGATCCGTTGCGGGGACGTGCAGCAGGGCGAAGGGCCGCTTGTAGGAGTCGGTGAACTCGTACAGGGTGGACTTCGCTGCCAGCCCGGGAAGCTGGTACATGCCCCACTCCGTGACGCCCAGAGGGCCAGAACGGTAAAGGTTGGTTCCGGAGGACCGGGAGAGCTTGAACGCCATCCGGGTGCTGAACCGGTCAACAATGGACTGGCCGTGCTTGTCCTTGACTGTCAGCAGCAAAGCCATGACACCGGCAAAGGCAAGAACGCCCAGGCCCGCGAGCAACCCCCACAGAGCGAAGCTGACGATACCCATCAGGAGCCCGGCAAAGACAATGGCCGTACCGATCGCCCCAAGGTTGGCCAGGCCAGCTGAGCGCGGTACGCGCCAGTTGCCGTAGGAGGGTTCTTTGTACTCGGTGTTAATTGCTGCCACTGGGGCCCTCCCCTGCTGAATCCTGCGCTGTCTTTTCAATTGCCTGCGACGTCGTGGACGCCAACTTCGCGCCTGTGGCTACAGCCACTCCGGCTGGCCCAGCTGCCGCTGCACCGCCACCGGATCCTGCCGCTGACACCGCTCCACTGGAGCCAGTTGCTGCGGCCGTTCCGGTCCCTGCCTTGGCTGCTGCATCAGTGCTGGCGGCCCCGCCAGGTCCGCTGCTGCCCGGAGTGGGTTGCCCACCTCCGCCCCTAGGGCCGGCGGGTCCGTCGCTGCCCTTCGGCGAACTGCCGCCGTGCATGCTCTGCGTGTTTGACGTGCTCGTTGACGATGCGGGAACGGGGGATGCATTGCCCCTGCCGTTGCCGCCCCGGCCAAGTGAAACCGCGCCAGTGGCGATTGCTCCGACAGCTGCTCCCGCACCTGCGCCTCCACCGGAGGCAACCGCACCGACCATCGGTGTCACGAACCGCATCAACGCTGGAAGTGCGAACAGGGCAACGATCATCAGCGTGCATCCCGTGATCGAACCGACCAGAGCGTTCCCGCCGCCTTTGCTGTCCATGAGGAGGAATGCGACCGAGTACACGATCGCCGCGGCTGGCTTGTAGAGGATGAAGGCGATGGTCCAACTGACAGCCTTTTGAAACCACTGTCGGCCCATCTCCGTGTTCGTGAACGCGGCCGTGGTTGGGAGGATCCCGGCGAGGATCACCAACATACCGCTGCGCACCACCATCAGTACGACCTGGACCAGGGAAGCGATCAGTCCGATCAGACCCAGAACGATCAGGATGAACACCCCAACGCCGGTCTGGTTGGTCATCACCAGGATCTTCAGGGACTCCGCGAAACCCTTACCGTCGGTCGCACGATTGATGACCACCGCGGAAAAAGCGTCAGCTGCGACCACCAGAATGGAAATGACGCCCAAACCGAGGCCGGAGACAAGCGTCAGGGTGAGCAAGGACCGGAGCAGATCCTTCAGGGGCGCACCCCGCTGTTCCCAGATCAACCTGATACCACCCAGGATGACCGCCAAGACAGCAAGGGCCAGAGTCCACGGCATCAACTCACTGTTCACCACCGAAACAACGGGGCTTGCAGTTCCGTCCATGCTGGCCAAGTTCACGGTCGGCATCGAAACCCAGAAGGTCGACAGCGTGGTCACCATCTGGCTCATTCCCTCCATGATGGCTTTGGCGAGGTTGTTGATGGCATCGTCTGCAATTCCCGCGGCAACATTGCTGGCACCCTGTTGGGTCCAGCAGAGGGCGTTCCAAACTTCGCACTCTTTATCTGCCATGTCAGACGCCGGCCCAAGGAATGAATGAACTCAGGTCACTGATCTGCCGAACTCCATTTCCACCTGCGGCGGGGATATCCATCTTCCAGTCGCCGTTTTCCCACAGCAGGGAGGTTGAGAACGCGCCATATCCCCCGTCGCTGCTCTTGATTGCTAGCTCTACAACCGCAGCTTCAGGCGTATACGAGTGGATGATGAAGCCGGCGATCTGTACGTTCGGAGAGGTTCCCCCTCCGACGTCCTTGCCCTCCCTTATTGCCTGTACTGCTTTGTCCCGAGTGGGACTGTCAGCTGAGAGTTCCAGGTAAACCTGCTCCGCATAGCCATTGAACGAGGCAGCCCAGATGTTGGCCGTGGCGTAGAGCGCTCCTGTGGGCGACTGCGCGAAGCAGGACCTCAGCCCGTCCTTTCCTACCTTGCCGGGGCCTGCGGTGGATGGATCGGTCGGGACGGCCATGGTTCCCACTAACTCCCACTTGGACCTCGGTGCAGTACCCAGCGCTGTGTCTTTGCTGGCAGGGAGTCCGCAGGCACTCTCGTTAGAGGCAGTGGGCTTGCTGGGGCCAGCCGGGGCGGAGCTGGCCTGCGTGGGTGCTGGTTGGGCGTTTCCCTGTCCTTTGGGGAGCAGGAAGATGACGGCTGCTGCTGCGATCAGCGCGACCACCAGCGCGGCCGCGATGATGAAACCGGGCTTGGTGAACGGATTGCTGTCGGTGCTGCTCTCTGGTGATTGGCTCACGGTGAACCTCCCGTTGTTGGTGCTGGTTTAGACGAAGGCGCGGACGATGCCTGAGGAGCCGGTGATGATGATGCAGCCCATCAGGACCCAGCCGAGTTTGGCGATTGATTCGCCGCCTTCTCCACGACGGAGCTGGATGACCATGCCGATGCCGACGATGATCACGCCCAGGACGCCAAGGACGAGGCCGATACCGGAGGCCCAGTTCAGGACGGTGAGCAGTCCGCCGGCTTCGGCGGGCACGACGGGGGTCGGGTTGGGGATGACGCTCGCGGCAAGAGCGGAGAAGGAGTTCATGGTGAGACCTTTCAGTGGTTAGTGCTTTGGGTTAGGTTCCGTAGCCAGAGCAGCTACGTCGGTGATGAAGCGTTGATATTCCCTGCCCGTTGGCGTCGTCGTAGAGTCGCCGTGCCGCCATGCCTCGACCCAGGGGAGGAGCCAGAGGCGCGGTGCTCCCCCGCCGATAATCGCTGCGAAGTCGCGCAGTGCCTTGGGGGTCTTTCCGGGTGCGTCTGCCAGGACGGCGAGGCCGATAAGGTCAACTTCGGGTGTTGCTCCTGATGCCCATTGGGTCAGGGCGCTTTGCGCGGTGGTGAGGCCGCGTATATCGTTGCGGCAGACCAGCAGCACCCGAGGCTTGCTGCCGTCCTGCAAAACAGGCCAGCAGTGCCCGGTAGGGCGTGCCCCGTCGATCAGGTCTGCGGTGCGGCTCTCACCTGCTCCCCCGTGGCTACCAACAATCCACAGCAGCGCTGACCCGGACACTACGCGGTTGGCCAGTCGGTCTGCGGTGTCCGGTTCGACCATGCCCCTCAGCGGTGTGCTGATAACGGCAGTAGGCGGGACGTGCACCTCGGGTGCCTCCTCGTCGGAGCTTTCGGCTGAGCTGGTGATCCATGGGTTCAGAGACAGTTGCATGGTTCCTCCTTCCTTTCGTTCGCTGTTGGTTGTTAGAAGCCCTTGGCGACGGCCGCGGCCGCAGCCAGCCATGCCCGCTGGGTCGCGGGCTGGAGCGCTTCGTAGCGGATAGGACCGTTCACCAGGGCGGGGTCGTACGGGATACGGACGACGGCCCGCACGAACGGCTCGAAGCCGTCTGCGATGCGCTGTGCCTCGGCTTTGGCGCGCTTGAGGGCGTCCCCTGTCATGCTGCGTTTGGCGTCGGTGGATTCGGAGACGATCACGACGGCGTTGCGTGCCAGTTCGGCGTCGTGGCCACCACGGGATTCGAGGGTCTGCAGCGTCAGACGGGCTGCTTCTGCACGGTCCTCGATGGCGGTGACCGGGACGACGAGCTGGTTCGTGTGGTCGATCATCCGCCGCCAGTTCGCGGCGCGGGCGGTGTTGCCGGAGTCCATGATGACCAGGCGGTAGTAGCGGGTGAGGACCTGGTGGGCGATGTCCACTTCCTCGGCGGTGACTTCATGGTCGCCTTCTTCGTTCTCATCCGAGCGCAGCACGTCGAACTTGTCGGCGGTCTGGTGGTGGACGAACTTGGCGATTTCGGCCGCGTTCGTGGAAGGGGACAGCAGCTCTGTGGAGGAATCGATCAGGTCCAGGACGCTGCGGCCGTGGGCGCCTTTCTCGGTCCGCCATCCCAAGGTCCCCTGGGATTCGTTGTTGTCCCATGCCACCGTTGCCGCGCCACTGTACCGGGCGAGGATCGCCGAAAGCATCACAACGGTGGGCGTCTTGTTGGCCCCGCCCTTGCGGTTGACCACGGCGATGGTCCGCGGGCCGGGCCAGTGCTGGCTGACGGTGCGGATGTCTTCGCGCTCGGACAGCTCCTCCGCTGAGGGGTCCATCCGCAAGCCCAGGCGGGTCAGGGTCCCGCGCCAGCCCTGCGTGGCGGGCTCCAGCACCGGGGCGCTGACCAGGAAGGAGGTCTCCTTCAAACTACGTCGGGTCACCGGAGCATCGGCTGCAGCAGCCTGCTCGGGTGCCGCGGCCTCGGCCAACGTCGTCTCCCCTGGAAGGGGCGGCCAAGGCTGACTGTCCGCCATCGGCTGGGCAGCTTCAGGCTTCGCCACAGGCGCTGCGATGGGAGCGTTCTGAACGACTTCCGGTGCGGCCGCTGCTGGCGTACTGGCTGCACTGCCGGTGCGCCGGCGGGCGGCCCGGGGCTCGTAGGAGACGGATTCGACGTTGCCGTCCGGGTGGACAATCAGTTCCCCTTGGCCTTCGGGATCCTCGATGCGGACCCGGACGGGGCGCTGTAGCCTCCTGGCTTCGGCCACGACAAGGGCCAAGGCGTTGTCGCGCAGATCCTGCAGCGTCTTCCCTGCCGGGACGACGCGGGAATTTCCTGCGACGACGACCTCGGCAGTGCCGTTGTCACCGATGATGGCCTTGATGTTCGGGAAGGCCAGGACCTCTGTTGGTGTGGTGCTCATGAAACCTGATTCCTTACGTTGACGGGGTCGGTGAAGTGCGGGCGCTTAGGAGGTGGGCGGAGTGAGCCGGTTGACCTTCCACGGAGCCTCCGGGCCGGTGCGGAGCAGCTGCAGGGTGTAGGTCCCGGCATCGGTGGGAACGGCTGCCATGACCCCGTAGCCGTTGGCCTCATCGACCGTCAGCCTCGCGGGTCCCGTGACCCGGGTGGCGGGGACATTGGCCGGATCCACAGCGGAGTAGTCGGCGGTGGCCTGTGGTGTGAGCCACCGGGCGAGGTCGTTGGCCCACTGACTGTCCTCCAAGCCCGGGCGGGCGTAGTCCGACATGGCGTTCTGGGCGATGTCTACGGCGGCGTCCTTGCTGGCCTGATCCCAGCTGATGCCGATGGTGGCCGGCACGGTGCCACCGGGCGCCTGGGGGCCGCTGCCCGCGCTCAGAGAGACCGGAGCGGAAGCAGTGGCGACTGTGCTGGTCGCCGGGGCCGGTGTGGTGTTTGCTGCCGGTGCGCAGGCCGTGCACAGCAGCACCGCCGCCGTCAGTGCCAGTGATTTCTTCACTTCTTCTCCTCTTGGGTGGGCAGGTACAGGAAGGCTGACGGGGCCGTGTTGCTCACGGTGCGGGTGTAGTAGTTGTGGTCATCCGGTGGCGGGTTGCCGTTGTAGCCCTCTTCGACGTAGGTCCCGTTGTCCTTGACTTCCTTCACTACGGCGACGTGTCCATAGGTCGGGTCCGCTCCCCCCGGCGCCGGGCGCGTACCAAACGACCGCGCCCACTCTGGGCGTACTGCCGGTGGCCCAGCCCTTGGCGTCCCAGCCGGCCTTCCAGGTCAGAGCGGAACCGAGGCCCTGTCCGTCTGGGCGGAAGGTGCCGTTGAGGAACTTGAACGGCGCACTGGTGGAACCCATCTGCTGGTTCACCCTCCACAGGGCAAAGTCCACGCATTCGCGGTAGAACATGCCAAGCGGCGAGGCCGCCGCTGCTCCCGGTCCGGCCTGCATCCAGGTGGGTGAGTTCTTCCACGGGTAATCGTCCCCGGCGCCGGACTGCCCAGGAAGCGAGCAGCCGCTGCCTTCCAGCGAGAACTTGCCGTCCGAGAGTGCCTGGACGAGCTTCACGGCTTCGGGCCAGTACTTCTGGTAGTGGTACGGGTCCGCGTTCCGCTGGACCTTGTTCCCGGCGATGGTCGGCTCCAGGAGCTCCCAGCCCGGTACAGCCTGCAGCGCCTTGATGAAGTTGGTCGCGCTGATGCCCGGGTCCATCCGGTCCGCGTAGGAGCCCCAGGCGCCGTTCCCACGCTGCTGGAACAACCCACGGGAATCCGGCCCGGCGGTGTCACCGCGGTCCAGAACACGCAGCCCAGATTCCCCCAGAGCGACCATGACGCTGATCATTTGGCCCTTCACGGGAAGGTCGAGCACCTTGCCGGCACCCATGATCGCCGCCGCGTTCTTCAACTGCTCCTGGGAGTACCCCTCGACCTTCGTATCGCCGCTGATGGTGACTGAACCGGTCGGGCCGCAGTCCGCAGCGGCCGGCTTCGCCGGGGCAAGGAGTAAGAGGATGGAAAAGACCAGCCCGACCAAGATGCTGGGGACCGCGATCATGGCCGCGAGGCCAAACGACTTCCGCTGCATGATCTTCCCCCTTTGAGCCCTTAACTGGCCCACACCAAGACTACCCACCTGTAGTGGACATGTGCAATGTCTGTAGTGAGCATGCTTCATACATATCCAAGGGTTAGAGGACCGTTTACGATGATTGGGCTTCGTTACTCTTCCCTGATCGGCGCTGGAGGGTGGGACTTGATGCTGAGGACACGGCGTGGCCTCGTCTGCCTGGCGTTCCTCGTACCCGCGGGCTCACTATTCGGATTCGCGGTCATCATGGCCCGCAAGATCGTTAAACGGGGTCCAAAGGACTACCGTCGTGCCGTGCTGACAGATGATGGCCGCGGAGTCCGCATCGACTTGGATGACTACACCAAAGCCAACGGTGACTTCGCTGTGTTCGATCCTGCGGCTGAGCGCTACATCAGGGTCGGGGAGGTGACGCTGATCGACGAGGATCATAAGTTCGTGGAGCGTCGAATTCATCCGACAGGGTCCGCGCCGATGACTTTGGGGCCCGTGGTCGACTGGACGCCCGACGTGTTCTTCGAACCCTCCGCCGTGGCCGGGCGGTTTGAAGAGGTCCACATCCCCACCGCCTACGGTGCGGCGCCCGCATGGCTATTCGAAGGTAAGAACGCCGACACATGGGTGATCCATATCCATGGCAGCTGGACGGACCGCTCGATCATGTTCCGTGACGTCCATGCCTTCAGCCCCTTGGGATTCACCTCTTTGGTGCCCTCATTCCGCAGCGACCTGGAGGTCAGCCCACCGCAGGCCGAATCAAGCCACCTTGGGCAAACGGAATGGCGTGACGTGGACAGCGCTGTGGCCTACGCCGTTGCTTACGGTGCGCGGCGAATCATCCTCTCGGGCTGGTCAATGGGTGGGACCATTGCCCTGCTCACAGCGGAGCGCAGCGCGTACCGTGACCGGATCGTCGGGATCGTCCTGGTAGGACCGGTCACGAGCTGGCGTAAAACCATCACGGCGGGAGCGGCGGCCGCCGGCGTGCCTGCGGTAGGTGCCGGCCTTGTCATGTCCTTGCTGCAGGCTCCTCCATTCGCGAAGATGCTCGGGCTGGAGGAACCGATTGACTTCAATGCCCTTGAATGGGTCGACGCACCTAACCGGGTGTCAATTCCGACGCTGGTCCTGCACTCGAGCGCGGATCAGGAGGTTCCCTGGGAAATCTCGGCGGCGTTCCAACGCGCGAACCCGGACACCGTCACCCTGATTCCGTTACCTGAGGCGCACCATACCCAGGAGTGGAATGCCTCGCCTAGTATCTTCACTGACGAACTCACGAGTTGGATCAGCAAAACGATCCTGACGGAAGGCTAAACCTGCGCGTCCAGTTTGGCCTCGATCTGGCTGATCCTGCCCTGAACAGACTCCGGGAACGGGCACATGTTCCCGCGCTGGTAGTTGTGCAGAACAATGAGGCTTTTGTAGACCCCGTTTTCCAGCGTTTCATTGAACAGGTCCCAGGCCGGGCTAACCCGGGATTGATCTGCCTTTACCCGGACCCTCAGCGCGGTAAGCCAAAGCGCATCGATCATCCAGAGCCGCAATTTCGGCAGCTGCTTGGACAGGAGAAGAATCAGCCACCCCGCAGCCGTCACCGAGAGGCCGGCATAAAAAAGCCGGTCAAACCAAGCTCCGATCGCCTCCGCGACAGCATGCCAGGGCGTGAAGTGGAACAGCAGCACATATGCAATGTGGCACGAGACGGCCGCCGCAACGACGAGCAGGCCCGCTGAGAATGTTGCGTACAGGCCTCTGGCCTTGTGCCGGAGCATGTAGATGATCCTAAGCACGGTGAATAGCAGCGCGAGCATGTACGTGCCGCTGTAGGTGGCAGTTGCGAGTTGGTCCATGCGGTAATCAATGAAGTCCGCAGAGGTTGGAGCTTTGTCCTCAATAAGGGCGAAGCTGACAATCATGATGGGAATGCTCAATAACGGAGCATAGTAGGTCCACCTGACTGGTACGTTTGCTAACCGCCGCACGCTGTCGTTGAAGAAGAAGATTGCCAGCAGCGCGAAGATGGCTTGAAGAAGGTTCGTCACGTTGATGCCACCGAGGTAGCTGTCGATGGACGCCAGCGGTGTGACGGTCCCCAGGACATAGAGCGCGGCGAGGCCGAACATTGATGCCACCCACGAGGCCCGGGCCTCAACCACTTTAACCACCGAGGGGATCCGGAGGAGGCAAAGGCAACTAAGCAGCGCAAAGAGCAGCAGTTTCATGGTCTAGAGGAAAGGCTCAGGCGTGGACGAGCTGCGTGCACGGGTCTTCTTGGACATCTCGAAGGCGAACTCCTCTACCCACCGTTCGACAGGATGATTCGGAACAGACCTGCAGGTCACACTAATTGCGTCCGCGGTCTCCCGCAGCATCTCCTCGGAGAGATTCGGCAGAGTCAAGGAAGTCCCAAAGCTTTCCAGATATATGTGGCCGAGCTCGTGATAGATGCAGTGAAATTTGTACTGCTGCGATTTCTGCGGGGGGAAATAGACATTAATGCGGTCTTCAAACTCGGCTTTGAAAGCCGTCAACGCGCCCCAGGACTCATCGAACTCGATCAAGTTGATCGGCTTCTCACAGATCACGGTCAAGCGCTCAACAACTTCGTCCAGCGACGTCGTGCCGTCTCCGCATAACTCCCGGACCTTGTCTGCGACCGGCGGGAGTCCCATTCAGTCTTCCTCTTCGCCGTTCATCGACGCATCGATGATCCTGGTAATCGTCCGCAGCATTTCGGGCGAGGTGGCCCCCAGGTTTCTCGCCGCAAAGTTCTTCACCTTGAGCTTGCGCATCTGCACAAGGAACTCCATGCGCGCTTCCACCTCAGGGGGAGTCTCACTGTTGAGATCACACAGGTAACTGGCGGGTACGGCAAAAACGTACTCTGCTATGCCCTTCAGCAGTTCCTGATCGGTCACTAAGCTGCCGGTGCCATTGATCAAGTAGGACCATCGCGTCCGGGACAGGTGGATTCCGTGCGCCGAAAGTGCCTCTTCCACATGAGGGTACGTGAGCGCACTGTTGTTATCGGACTCCCAGATATCCACCAGGATGCCCATGCGATCCGCCAAGCGCTCTTTCTTCTGTTGCTGCGTGAGAAACACGCTGCGGCCCCCGTTTGCCATCTATGTAGCTCCTTAGCAGCTCAGCCTCTTGTGTGTACCGCCACACAAAGCAGGCGGGCAGCTGACAAAAATGTTACCCGATGGCTACCGCACGGTACAGGCAGTGAGTTGTGCATGTGCGGAGCATGTATGTAGTCTGGCGATTGCTTGGCCTTTTGCGAAAGAGCACCAAGCGCCATCGCGGCAGAACCTATAGGACTACAGGTTCTCTGGAACCGAAGTGAGGGTGAGTGATTTGGAGGAATACCGTCCACCCAAGCTGCTCGGTAAGAAGGCGCCGCTGAACTGCCTTGTGCTCCCGGATCAGCACCACGCCGCATGGAAGGCGACGCAGAGATACAACATGTCCTTTGGCGAGTATGTGGGCGCTTTGATAGACCGCGCTGAAGGCCGGCCCAACAAACTTGATGGGATGCAGCAAAACGCATCCCCCCTTGAAGAGCGTTAGGACCAGCAAATGCCACAACCGCCGAAAAGAGCGACACGCCGCCGCCGCGTGCCGGGTTTCGTTTATCAAAACCGCTTAGATAGCACTATGGCAATTCAGAAGCTCGCCCAGGGAGGCCGCCCTTCCAAAGGACCCCGGCACACGTTCGTCGTAAAGCCCGATCTTGCACGGGCAGAAAAGCTGAGGGCAATCATGGAAGTTCTCGGCACGAATGCCGTCGATTACCTGACTCCTCTGGTTGCCGCCCACATAGATTCCATCGACCTTGAAGAACTGCGCAATCAGGAGACTTTGCCTATACCGAAGGCCAGTTAATAACTGAAGGCCCGCACATGGCGGGCCTTCGTTAAGTATCTAGTTCAGATCTCGTTCTTGGCGGGATGTCGGTCTGAACTTTTATCCAACACCCACCCAGTGGGTGGATCTTGCCATTCCCGAAAGGGGAACTGCTGTCTATGGTACCGGAAGTCAATTCCGCGTCAACGCATGCCCGTGAGAGTGTCGTCGCTGCGCGTCAAGTCACGCCGCAAGATGCCTGGGTCCTGGCTCCCCTGATTGCCGGCGAAAACTCGTACCGTGTTGGCCGATGGATCGGGACCAGGTTCCAGTACCCCCGGCCAGCAACCCCACATGCGATTACCACGTCGCTGCCCGACCGCCCTGCAGCGGTCATGATCCATGGCGCGGACGGCTCCGTAGCCACGCTCTGCATCGACCTCGATACCTCCAAAGCACTGAAGAGCGTCGTGGATTCAGACGCCGCCCGGCTGAGGAAGCTTCTGGATGAAGCCAACGTCGGATTCGTGGAGGATTTCTCCCCCAGCGGCGGAAGGCACATCTACATTCCCCTCCAACAACGCCTCACCGCCGCCAAAGCCCGCGAGCTCGTCGAAGCCCTCGGCCTTCTCGCCGCAAGCTTGGACCCGAGTCCCCACCAGAACATCACCGACGGATGCATCCGAGTCCCCGGGTCAAGGCACAAGGCCGGCGGCTACCAAACCCTCATCACTCCCCTGGCCAACGCCTACGCCACACTCCGCGTACGCAACTCACCACACGCCGTAGCAGCACTGGGAGCCGCCTTGGCCCCCGAATTGGCCCGCAACAAGGCCATCCAGGAACGCCAAGCCAAAGCAGCAACGGCAGCACGGACTACTGCTGCACAGCTGCCCCTTGTGGGCCGCAGCGAGTCCCCCCTGCGGCGGATTGCACGCACCGGGCTCTACGACACTGCCAAGTACGCCAGCCCCTCTGAGGCACGCATGGGCGTACTGGACCACTTCGCTGGCTGCGGGTGGTCCCTTCAAGACGTGGAAAACGAGCTCAACGGCCAGTTCCCCGGCCTCGCGGCGCTCTACGGCACGCAAGCCAACCAGGCGCGGCTCCTCCCCACTGAATGGGCCAAAGCCCAGGCCTACACCAACGCTGGCAGCACCCAAAAACGCAGGTCCCGCGAAACCGGGAAAGACAATGCCCTTATTAACAACACAAGCCCCACAAAACTCACAGGGGGGGCAACCGACCGCAGCGCCACTGCAATCCACCAACTCGTGAACGACTTGGAAAACGTCCTGTACGCCGTACTGGATCACCGCTTGGCCGCCAGGGGCAGAGAAGGAGTAGGCCTCCGGCTTTTGATGCGCGGCCTACTCGGCTACATGCGGGCGAAAGAAACGGACCTTCTCGACGTTGGCTGCCGCACGCTTGCTGTCGCCCTGGGAAAACACCACGTCACCATCGCTCGACTGCTGCCCGTACTGGCCCAAGCTTCAGACGGGATCCTTACAAAAGTTGCAGACGCCCGCCACAAGACAGCAGACGTTTACCTTATCCAGCTCCCCGAGCACTACCAGAAACTAGCGAGGGAGGTGACCTGGCGCAAAGGGCGGATCCACGCTGTACGACCTGTCTTCCGCCATCTGGGAGACGTTGCAGCTCTCGTATACGAGGCTATTGAACGAGCCAGGCACTCCCCGACCACCGCGGAAATCGTCCGCGCTACAAGCATCAGCCGCAACGCTGTATCGACCGCTCTTGCCGATATGGAAGCCCTTGGCATGATCCGCCGCGACCACGGCCAGTGGAAGTGTGCAGCAGCTAACCTCACCGATTTGGCAGCGCGCTTGGGCGTACTGGAGGACTACCAGAGCCAGATCAGCCGTTACCGGTTCGAACGCGCTGCGTGGCACGCATATCTCGACCGATTCCTCACTAATCGGATCGAGGAACATGACCTGTACGATCCAGAGCGGGACGAGTACTGGTTGCCCCCTGGCGAATCTCATATCTGGTTTGCCGCGTAAAGCAAGAGAGCGCCTCCTCGCAGGCCGCTGACCAGCAGCACGCGGTGAAAGACTGTTCCCTACGGTCCGAGACTTCGGCGGCCGTCCCCGCCGCCTCGCGGCCGGGTTTCTTTCAGCAGGGAGACCACGCATCGAGCGTGCGGAGCCGGGGTCTTAGAGGCAGCGGAACCACTCTCCGGGGCGGGTTCTGAGGCAACAGATGGATCACCAGGGGCAGGCAAATTACACTTGCGAAAATTGCGTATACAGGGAAACAAGTTGATCTTTTTTTACTGGTTTGACTTTTTTCACAAGTGAAACAAGTCAAAGCAGGGTAGCCAGCTTCACAAGTGAAAAAAGTAAAGACACGCTAGCCAGCTTCACAAGTGAAAAAAGCTTTGCTGTTTACGCTTGAAACACTTGTGAAAGGAAGGGCTCGATGAAACACGACCTGGACCGTGGCACGCTCAGCAGGGTAATCGCGGTAATCAACGGCAAAGGCGGGGTCTTCAAGACCAGCCTTGTAGCCAACGTCGGTGGACTCCTTGCAGAGGCCGGCTCCCGGGTACTCCTCGTGGATCTGGACCCGCAGGGCAACCTCGCCGAGGACCTGGGTTATTCCGACCAGGGGGACGGTGGCAGGAGTCTTGCAGCTGCCCTCTGCTTCGGAGCCGAGCCTGCCTTACTGCCGAATGTTCGACCTAACCTGGACGTCATCGCGGGAGGGCCCGAACTTGACGATGCAGCAGCATTCCTTGGTGCCAAGGCCCAAAAGGACCGCGACGCAGCTCATCTAGCGCTTGCGAAGATGCTGGCCACCATCGCGGGGGAGTACGACCTCGTTCTTCTTGATTGCCCGCCGGGCAACGAGCCACTCCAGGCCGCGGCCGCCGCGGCGGCCCGGTACGCCCTGGTGCCGCTGAAGACGGACCTGTCCAGCCGCAAAGGTGTCGCTGCGGTGGCAGCACGTATGGACAGCGTTGTCGGACTCAACCCAACACTGGATCTCTTGGGTGTCGTACTGGTTGGAACTGGAACCAATTCAAAGCAGGTCCACAAGGTCACCCGCGATCACCTCATTGCCGACTTCGGTACGGATGAAGTGCTGTTCCCCATGACCATCCGTCATGCAGAAGCGACCGCCCAGGCCTGTAGGGAGCGAGGGCTGCTTGCGCACGAACTCGAACGGGAACTTAGCAAAGCACCCAAGTGGTGGGAGATTCGCCGTGGAGAAGCTAAGGCCACGAATTCAGGGCCAAGGTCTGCATCCAGCGTTGCTGAGGACCTTCATGCGGTCGCCATGGAAGTAACGCGGCGAGTAGCCGCTACAGAATCCCAGGGGGTCAGCGCATGAGCACCGCAGACAACACCAGCCGGCCCGCACTAGGGTTGCCACCGCGTCCCACGGCGGCCGCGACGACCGATGCGCCACTAGCGCGCATGCTCTCGGGTCGCCGCCAGGAGGCACCGGCGAAGAAGGAGGAACCAAAGGGTTCCCCAACTGAGAACATGACGGTAAGCATCCCGACCGCCCTGCGCAATCGTGCCAAAGCCGCCTACAAGGCGACCAGCTACGCCGAGGGCGACAACACCTGGGCACACTTCGTTGCTAAGGCCATCGAAGCAGAAACCCGCCGCCGCGAAGCCGAGCATAACCAAGGCGAGATGTACCCATCCTGGGGGGAGAAGCTGCCCGGCGGCCGGCGGCTGAAGGACAGCTGATGCAGGTCCACAAAAAGAAGAGCACGGAACCTTTGGTTCCGTGCTCTTCTTTGTTACACACGATGCCGTGCTACAGGAGACAGCCGCTCTACCACTGAGCTACGTCCCCGTGAACGTGGAGACGAGGGGAATTGAACCCCCGACGGCGCTGTTTTGTGAGCAATCCGGCCGCGAACCGGGCGGGGACTCTACCCTTTGCCCTAAATCAAGCGGACGCTCTACCACCTGAGCTACAGAGCCATGAAGTGGCTCCGGAGGGGCTCGAACCCTCGTCCTTCCGGTTAGCGAACAGTCCGGTCATGAACCGGACGGGGTCTCTCTCCCCTGCCCTATTACTACTATTTTATCATGTTGTCAACTATATTTCAAGTCGAGTTGAAAATCTCCCAAGCATTCAAAAACGACCGATTTTAGTACCTCAAATTCGCCCCTCAGCGCATGCGCTCGGCGAGCTGGTCGAAAAACTCGGCCACCATCCTGTCTGCGTCGCGCTTCATCAGTTCAGCCCCGCCAAAGCGGTAGACCTCGTAGCCGGCGAGCCTGAGCCGTCGGTCCTCAGCGACCATATCGCTATAGAGGGCTGGGCTCGCGGTATCGCCGTTCGCGTAGTGCTGTTTCCCGTCAACTTCGAGGACCACTCGATGCCTGCTTGAGAACAGGATGAGGAAGTCCATCCGCTGCCGCGCCAACGGGCTGCCGTTCTGGCCGGCAGATCGGCGGGACAACTGGGAGGCGGGGTCGAAGTGCAGGTAGACCTGGGGGATCAGCGCTGGGATGGCGAATCCATAATCCTTGTAGCGAGCTGCATAAGCGTCAAAGACGCGGAGTTCGACCGGGTTGTCGTCAAGGGAAGCCCGGAGGCGGTTGTGCAGGTCCAGGCCGACATCCCGCGGTGATACATCGTCGGCGAATCCCTGTCGCTCTCGCCACCACTGAATCAGATTGCTGTATGTCAGACCATCAGCAGGGATCGGCCGGTCATAGATGAGGCAGTACTCCCCGTTGCGGGTGATCTCGATGTCGTTGTTGAGGGCATCACGCAGCACAAGCTCGGGCTTGGGCCCGTTCGCTGCGAAGATCAAATTCTTGGCGGGTGTGCCGACGCCTCCGCCGCGGTCGTAGTCTGCGAGCAGAGCAGTTAGGTCGGCGAGGAGCATGTCGGTTACCTCGAGCTCGGTGACCATACGGCGCGCCAGGGCTACGAGCCGGGGGAGATCCCAGCCTTCTGTGTACCCCTTGATGATGTCGCGCTTGGTGTACTGGCTGTCGGTTGGCTGGTGATCCGTCTTCGGCCACGACAACTTGAGCTCTTCGGAGAGCACAACCTGAAGGTCCTGCCGAGTGTAGGTGTGGATGAACGCTTCTTCGATCGCATTTCGGAACGAGCGCGACGACGCCTTCACCGGCACCCTCGGGGCGTCGGTGACACTCTCTGCGAAGAAGTTGAATCCGCTCATCCCACCATTGTCCTTGCCACCGTCGACAGTCTGACACCGATAAAGCCGAAGCCAGTATCGGCTATCGCCTTTCGCTGACGTCCTTGTAGTGGTCCGCGGTCCAGTGACCGGCGTAGAATCCCCGGTCGTTGCGCCGGTGCATACGCGTGTCGACCAAGGGCGAGGCGAGGATCGAGTCGCGCAGCGGCGCCAGCGCGTCCACCACGATCGTTCCGAGGTGGGCGAGGATCTCGATCTGACCGGTCGAATGCCCGAGGAGCAAGGGGGCCGCTTTGCCCAGGACGTAGTCGGGCTCATCCTTGGGCACGCCGAAGTGGACGCCGCCTTCCACGTTGGCGTAGTACTTGACCACCTCGAGGACGGTCAGTGGCCGTCCCTGGACCTGCCCCACCCTTGCCCCGATGAAGTGCTTCAGCTTGGGCAGCACGGGGTCCTCAGGCCCGCCGACCAGCTCTGGCCCGCCGAGCCGAAGGAGATATGGCAGGTCCGCGTCGTCGCGGCCGACGAGAGGAGCGGTCCACTGCTTGATGCGAAACTCCGTAGGCACCTCCGGGCGAACGGCCCGAACAGCATTAAGGAGAGGGCTGGCATCGATGAGGAGCTTGCGCAGAAGCGGCGCGATCCCGAGCAGCTCGTAGCGGCTCCGCGCCCCCGGATCCTCGCTCCGCCGTCGGACATCGGCGACTGTCTCCACGAAGAGCCATTCGGCCAGCATCGTCTCGGGGCCTATCTTCGGTGCCATGTTGCCATCTTCTGCTGGTCAGACGGATCGCGGTCACGTTCTCTATTGCTGACCACCGGAACCAAGTGTATTCACGCGCATGTCCATCCATTCCCCGGACTATCCCCTCGCAGAACTGCCCGATGGTGTGGTTCTTTAGCTGCAACATTCAAAAACGACCGTTTATGACCTGCTCCGGCACGCCTCCCGGAAACGCCGAAAAAGCACTCATATCCTTGGTCAAAACTGGTTGCCGAAAAGAAAACCGGTCAAAAGGGCAGTGGAAGGGTTTTTGACGTGTCCAGAAACTTAGTTGGCTATGCGAGGGTCAGTACTCGTGGTCAATCGCTCGATTCGCAGGTGGACGCGCTGGTAGCAGTCGGAGCAGTCCGGGTCTTCCAGGAGTATGCCTCTGGTGCTACCCAGGCAAGGGAGCGGTGGAAGGACTGCTTGGATTATCTGCAGCCGGGCAACGTGCTGTTGGTCGCGGACCTAACCAGGCTAGGCCGTAGTACCTCCGACCTTGCCGACATCGTCACAGTGCTGGGTCGGCGGGGAATAGGCTTCCGCTCCCTGGCTGAACCTTGGCTGGACACAACTAGCGCCCACGGCAAGCTCATCTTTGACATGTTCGCTTCCCTCGCAGAATACGAACGATCACGGCTGTCCGAAAGAACTAAGGCTGGGCTGGCTGCAGCTAAAGCGCGAGGCCGGCTCGGCGGACGCCCGCGGTCGATGACGCCTGGGAAGTTGGAAACGGCCCGGCAGTTGCGCAACGAAGGTAAAACGTTGAAGGAAACGGCTGAGCGGCTTAGCGTCAGCGTTTCGTCACTGACTCGGGCCCTTACCTCTGAAGGAGCCAGCTCCGGTCTGGAGCGCCGGTAGCTCAACGGATAGCGGAAGGACGTACCGGACTTGGCGGCGTTGGTCGACGGACCACGCCAACGACGACTGTAACTAGTAGCGTGAGATCGTGGATGATCTCAACGTCGAGGCCTTGGCGCTTTCGGAGCTTTTCTCGCTGAATGCTCGCATCCAGAGAGAACTTGGTAGGCGCGGCGTCGTGCGCACGTCAGGCGCTATTCAAGGCGAGATCGGGGAGGTGTTGGCACTTGCGGTCTATGGCGGTGCCCTGCCTGCGCCTGGAACGAAGGCATATGACCTTGTCGACGGGCGCGGACGACTCATTCAGGTGAAGACCCGCACGTTGCCGAAAGGCGTGCAACGGATCTTCCAGTTTCACAATCTCGACTTTGATGTCGCGGTCTGTATCCGATTCGACCGCCACTCGAACGATCTTGAGTGGGCGCGCGAGTACGACGTTGAAGAGCTTCGCCCTCTCGTCAGTCCGCATGCGCAAGGTCCACGGCTCCCTACTGGTCGAGCGGAGGGTAATGGGCGTGACGTCACCGCCACATTTCAGGCTGCTTACGATGCAATGCGTGCTGTCGAATCTACGTAATGCGCCGTTCCAAGAGGATGGCGGCCAGGTACGGCCGCTTCTCGGACGCCCTCTCTCTATTTGAGAGCAAACTTCGACGTTGAACAAGGTGGGTTACAACCCCCCTTGACGTTCTCGACGCCAAATGACAGGCTCGAATCATCAAGCCCAGTTGTAACCGCCCTTGGAGGACCTCCAAATGATTATTCCTATTACTGTCCACGTCCCCGAGCACCGCGTTGAGGACTTTTACATTCGCTTCGGAGAATTTCTCGCCGATGTCCCCGATCCGGACGCGCCCACGCAGCTACCGTCGGGGATTGTTCCTAGTTGGGTGGTCACCGACCAGGCGCAAACAATCGCCGCGACACTGTGGAAGGAGATATCCGGGCCAGGGCAGTCGGTTCTCCGATACATGGCGCGTGCGATCGACGGCGAGACTAAACACTTCCTGCCGGACGAGATCGCCGACGGAATTAGGCATCCGAAGGGTAAAGCAGGGGTGGCCGGCCTTCTTGGTGGCGTAGGGAAAGCAATCCGCCGCGCTGGCCTTCCTGTCTACACAACCCCAAGGGGCAATTCCTGGCACTACATCTGGGACTGGGACGGTGAGCGGTATTGCATGACCCCAGAGGTCGCACAACTCCTGCGCAGGGAAGCGCAGCCGGGAGGTTCGGCGGGATAAGGGGCTCGGGCTACCGCCCCCCAGGTGCAGGCATTACTGGTGCAAGCAGTGTCTGCATCCACTCCAAGCGATGCGCGATGCAAAACCGCCGTACGTACGGCGAGTCAACGGCAAACATAGTTATACGTACCGGGATTGACATGTATAGGAGGCTTCATCATACTTTAGCTTCCCGGGAACACTAACTATGCTTTTGGAGATTAGGAGCCAGCGATGCTGCACATTACCGTTACCGCTAAGAAGTCCGTCGATCCTGAGCAGGATGGCCTCGGCCGGCCTTTCGTCGGCTATGAAAGGGGCATGACTCAGGACGAAATGTATGAGGCCAACCATGGCGAGTGGGCCATCGGCGCCCGAGGCAGGGCGACAGAGCACTATGCTCTGTTTTCCTTTGGCCGGACAGTTATCCAGGCTGTCGAGATTGAGGATTTCGAGCTAACAAAGGAGTTCGAGAAGACACCGGAGGAAAAGCGGGACGACCGTTACACGATCCACGGAAAGATTCTCGGGCAGGGCCATCCGGTCTATGACAAGTACGTTGGCAAAGAGACGCCTGTCAGCATCGCTCGTAACCCCGTGCGCTACTTCCATGATCCGGAGTTCGATGGCGGCTCCGGCCAGCCCTGCCGCTGCGGTTGTGGTGAGTTGACCACTCGCGGTGATTTTGTGCCCGGGCATGACCAGAAGGCCATCCATGAACGCATCGCTCGTATCGGCACCGTTGCCGAGTTCTTGGAGTGGATGGACGTCGTCCGGCCGGCGTCCCTCCGCTCTTAGGAAAAACGGTCCGGGCGCAGCAATTCAGCATGTGCCGGACCGCGCCTGAAGGGTAGCGGTGCCAGGAAGGCTACGCCTTGTGATCCATGTCCTTGGATGCTTGAAGAGCTGCTATCTCCTGGAGCGGCAAGTACCCATAGTCGTCGGTCTCGCGGAGCGCTAGGAGGCGTTCGCGCATGTCTGGACTGGCTGCCAGCCAGAGGGAATCCCTCTCTCGAAACAGGTAATGCAACTCAAGCCATCGAACCTTTGGGTCCCAGGGACCATGCCTTACGGGCCATGGATGCTAAAGGTGAGAGGTTAGGAACGTGAACATTGAGAGAGCTACCGCTGACCAGCTTTACCGCCTGCTTCTGGACGTCCAGGACCAACTCAATGAGCTGTTGGCAGACGACCGGTTGACCCTAGCAAGGGAAGCGGAACAGACGCACGGCACAGCCCGAAAGGCTGTCGGCGTGGTGCTGGAGCATCTGGACGCCGCCCGTCAGGTGCTAGCCGTGCTTGAAACGGCGGAATAGTTGGGCCTACGGTGGCAAGTCAGTCGGGGGACTGCCGCCTGCGAATCCAGCTGTCGGGCAAGGTCCTGCTTCATCGTCGACACTCGCGGGTACCCAATATCCATTCGAGCTCCGTACCGGAAGTACCCCGAGCGTCTGACGCCTCAGCACCTCGAAGAAATCTTTGGGCTCTCCCGGAACACCGTGTACCGCTGGCTCCAAACCGGAGTGATTCCTGCTTACCAAGTCGAGAAGACGTGGGTCTGGGAAAATCGGAACACCCTCAGGAGGGGCCAGGCGCCGGAAGTGATTGAGGACCAGCCCCAGAGCGAAGATGCCGAGCAGGTGTGAAGGGTGGCACATGTATGCCAATGGCCATGGCGAGCACTGGCGTGCTGCCACTGAATATGTCCTCCGAAACCAAACAACCTGGGAGCAGGCCCCTCGTATAGCAATACCCCTAAAATCGGCAAATGGACGACGCCGCGACTCGACAAAGCCCTTATTCCACCGAACGGCCGCAAGCGCCGCGGTCAAGACTCAGGCGATTCCTAGCTGTTGTTGGTTCAGCGGTTCTGGGCGTCGGTGTCTTCGTGGGCATCACGGGGCGATGGGGCCCTTTTGCGGGGATAAGTGCTGATGTCTGGCTTAGTTTTTGGGGATCCCTAATGAGCGCCGGATTCGGAGGTCTGGTCGCCGGAGTTGTGCTTCGCACGCAGCTAAGGGCTCAGGAACGGCTACATCAAGTGCAGTTACAAGCCCAGGAACGCTTACACCGGGAACAGGTTGCCGTTCAGCGCAGATTGCACCAAGAAGCACTCCACGTTCAGCGAGATGAGGCTCGAAAGGAACGGGAGATAGCAGCAATGACAGATTTAAGGGCCCATATCGATGAAGTCAACGAATACGTTCTCGATCCTTTACGAAGTGCTATCCCTGACGGGGAACTTCAGAGGCGGCGACAGCTTATCGAACGCGATATTAGGTCGTGGATGCTTAACTCGGTCAACTCACGCGCAATTTGGAGGGTTCTAATTGATGGGACGATGCGCTTGTTCTATGTCTATGAGGAGCTCCGTGAGCCGCTGCAGGAATTGGCAGAGGACGCCCTGAGTCATTACCGCGTGGAGGCGCTTCTATGCGTGAGCAGCATTTCCGATTTCATTCATATGTGGAGTGAAGCAACGACTGACGGCGAACGCCAAGAAGCCATTGCCGTAGGCGGTAGGGCTCTCGCTATGCGAGATGTCACCTTTAAACTGGGTCCGAGACCGGGCCCGGCCTGACCTGACCAAGCCAGAGGCCGGAATGTCTTGCCTGTCCCGGTTCCAAGGAAGTGGGACACTTAGAGTCAGCGCCGCTGTGAGAGCGCCGTCGAACCAGGACATTGAAATTACGTACAAGGTGGCGCCGGGGGATTGCCCGAGGAGGGTCCCTGATGGAGATTCAATGCAACGCATGCAAACATGTCGAGACCGTTGAATTATGCGATGGCTACGTCTGCCCGGAATGTGGCAGTATGCAGGGCTTCACGATGCGTGTAGTGATCAACGAAACGCTCGGGATACACGAAAGCATAAGGTACAAGGGTAAGTCGGAAGGCGAGAAGCGCCCCTACGTAGAGGTCCATCTTGGTGCGGATCTACATGAGGACAGTGGTGAGTTTCGTGAAGTTACGCAGGTCGTCGACCGCAGAAACAATCTCTACAAAAAGAAGGTTGTCCGCCCAATTGGTGAAGTCGTCAAGGACGTCGAGGGGCCGCTAATAGGACACGATGGCGGATCAGCGCAGCGGCGGAGGCCGAGGGCGGCTGATTCAGCAGCTGCGGATGACCAGGATAAGGACGCAGGCGACCAATAGGTTGGGACCAGCTGCCCGTGCTGGCTTCCGCTACTGTTCAGTCATGAATCAACCGCCAGTTAGCAATGCTCGCATTGTATGGACGACCATCCTTTTGACGTTCTCTGTTGTTGCTATAGGTCTTGCCGTGGTCGTCATTGTGCAGCCTGCTTGGAAAGGCATTAACCCGGCAGCATCTGCCAGAACCGGCTCGGCCTCGCCTACTTCAAGCACACCTTCTGCTTCGCCGCTGGCTAGCGCACCGGTTCCGACGCCTACCGTCACCGAAACCTCATCAATTTCGTCGCCATCGGTTCCGCTCCCCGGCCCTAACCTCCTGGCTGACATACAAACCGCGCAAAGGATCACGGACAAATTTTGGGCACGTCATTGGGTCGAATATTTTCCGGGTCGGTATTCGCCGCCCAACGTTCTCGGGACGTACGACGGCACTTCACCCAACGCCCCTTATTGCGGCACTGCGAAGTTGCCGGCGGAAAATGCTTCATACTGCAAGCCTGACGATTCGGTTGCCTGGGATATAACCCTGATGAACAGTGGGTACCAGCAAGGTGACTCCTGGCCGTACCTCGTCATCGCACACGAGTGGGGCCATGCAATACAAGCCCGTCTAGGTAACTCAGTTACTAACGTCGCGAAGGAACTTCAGGCCGACTGTTTGGCAGGCGCCGTGTTGTTCGGCGCAGCTGCTGATGGTGATCTCGTTCTTGAAACCGGAGACCAGAAGGAACTCGCCAGCGCACTGAGCACTCTGGCCGACGAAACATCTTGGACCAAAAGTGCTGATCACGGAGACCCGTTCGAGCGGATTGGCGCATTTGATGCAGGTAGGCTCCATGGCGTTCTGGAGTGCTTCCCGAACCTCAAGCCGGCCCAGTTTGGCAGTTCCATGCGTTACGAGAGTGGAGTTTCCGTGTCAGTAGCTGCGGCAGGATATAGGCAGCTTACGCCGAACCCTGAGACCACCGGCCGAGCAGCAATCTTTCAAATCACGGTGTACAACGGCGGAACGACTCCATTGAATGCGTCACACATGTCCAAACTTGTAATCAAATTCGGTGAGACCGGAGTGGTAGGGCAACTTGTCCCCGACCCGGACGCCGTTCTTGGCCCTAGTGATTTGGGAACGATTGGTCCAGGAGATACGAAAAGCATTTATATCGGGGCCGCTGTCCCAAAGGGCCAAGTTGGCCAACAAGTTCGGGCGACCGTCCCTGGACCGGACCCGGAAAAAGACTTTTCTGCCGCGTTCGAGGGCTCCTAGCGTTCAAGCCGCTCTCGGAGGGGCATACGGGCGCAACAACCACGCGGCCCGGTCCGGATCCCTGATTAGGTCGAACGTGACTAGCTCGCCGCCCCTGCCAAGACGTGCCTGGACGCGCCACACTTCAAGGTCAATCCGCGGCGCATTTTCGCGAGGATAGCGCTTGAACTCGCGCCACCACTCGATCCGCTCATACCAGCGCACCGGATCAGCAGCCACGCGCCAGGTCCGGCCCTGGTACTCAAAACGCATCGGCATGCCCGCCGCTGTCTCCACTAGAACTTGTTGCACCCCCGAAGGCTACGGCCGGGCCCTGACAGCAGGATTCGGGGCATCCCACTGGGTCTCCTTACGCGGCGTCTGCCGCCCATGGGCAGACGCCGCATTGTCAGGATTAGGCCAGGAACACCATCATGAAGCCGCCGCGCACGATCAGCAAGCCGGTCACCGCAGCGATCAAGCACATCACCGCCCCGCCGTGCGTGGCCGGCGTCAGCCCGAACCGCTTAATGCAAGGCACCGACAGGTCGAACAACTTGATGCCCGCCGCGATCAGCAGGGTTCCGAAAAAGAGGGTCAATGTCGCTCCAAACCGCGGGCATTAGGGCCTAGCCCGCGCAGGCAAAGGCGCGGCAGCGCCTCTACCCGTTTGTGTGCGGCTGCCGACGAAAACGCGGGCGAGCCCTTTGAGTCCCAGTTGGAACGGGTCCCCGAGCGGCTCTTGGGACCGGCATTTCACATCCCCCAGGAATGTCCGCAAAGATCATTACGGTACCCTCTGCACGAAAGGACAAAGATGACCCCGAACAACAGCATTAAGAACTCTGATTCCCTCTCAGTACAGCTAAGTACCATTTCACGGGCTGAGATGACTTCGTGCGGTGGGACGGACTGAGCGTGGACCCCAAGTACCTTGAGGCTCTCTTCGCCAAGTACCCCGAGCGTCTGACGCCTCAGCACCTCGAAGAAATCTTCGGGCTCTCCCGGAACACCGTGTACCGCTGGCTTCAAACCGGAGTGATTCCTGCTTATCAAGTCGAGAAGACATGGTTGATCTCCAGAGATCAGGTCAAGGACTGGGTCTGGGAAAACCGGAACTCCCTCAGGAGGGGCCAGGCGCCGGAAGTGATTGAGGACCAGCCCCAGAGCGAAGAGGCCGAGCAGGTGTGAGGGTGGCACATGCAGATATAAGGACGCTGGGTGAGAAGTCCTTGAAATGTTCCTCCTCTAGTCAGTCAGGCGTCCAGATCAGGATGTCTGCTAGACGTAGGAGCGACAAAGAGCGACCATCGGGAGTTCGCCTTATCGCGGCGAGGTCCGTTAACCACCCTGCGTTCTCTCGGATGTCTTCCCAGAGTGCCTTTCGGACGGCGCCTGGGCGCCTTGTGCCATAGAACTCATATACCCTGCTGTCGATCAGCGGCACTATCTGTGGACGCCGGCGGTGAAGGACCTTTGAGACCGTAATGGCCGTCCACCACTTAACAGGGACGGCGGCGCTGTTGGCAGCGGCCAGGCTTTCGACAGCTTGTTCGAGTTCAGACAGATCCTCATATGACTCAAAGCTTTTGGCGTCTCGGAGTTCTAGCAGCGCTGTGTCGAGAGCTTTTCGGAGCAGCTGCGCCGGTCCATCTCCGTCCGTAAAGAGTGGAATAACGTCGCGGGCACTGAGCTGAAGGCTAAGGAGATTTGCCATGAGCACATCGGCGGGTCTTAGAGGCGTATCAATTTCGCCCTGATGGTCGTAAGTATTGAAGGCATACTCCAGGTTCGTTGAGGTGTATCTCTCCAGCTTTCTCTGTGCTGAGCTCCTCAGCGAGGCCAAACTGCTGGCAGCCATGTTAATTCCCCCCTCAAACACCGGCGTTCACCGCTATTCGGATGTTGATGGTGATCACGTTACGCCCGGCCTGACTAATACCAGCACTGAGAGGCGCTAGATGTCACAGGCATATGGTTTCCTGATCACGGGAGCCACGTCCGGGTGGCGCCTTAGAAAACATCATTTCCTGGGGGAAGGGAATCAATGCCGCTTGCCGCTTACCTGTCAGAGAAACGTGTCGAGGCGCCATTCGTGACTGACGAAGAGTGGGAGGATCTGAGGCGGCGATGCAAGGCGGGGGAGCCTTTGACAATGTCTTGCGGTCAGCCTGGTAAACCCAGGGTCTCTAAGAACGGTCTGAAGCACTTTTATCATCATGCGAAAGCAAACTGTTCGCTGCATCCTGGTGGGGAATCTGCGGATCATCTGGAAATGAAATCCTTGGTTGCGGCAGCCGCGCGTGAGGCTGGCTGGGACGCCATCATTGAACAACCAGCGCATGATCGGTCATGGATTGCCGACGTGATGGTAAGTAAGGGAGGCGAGAAGCGCGCCCTAGAGATTCAGTTCTCCCGGCAAGACGCGGACGAGTTTCGCCGACGGCAGCAACGCTACGAAGCTGACGGAGTTCAGTGTCTCTGGTTAGCTGCAGAAGTAAACCGTGAAGCGGCCGAAGTAGTGCCCTCGGTGATGATCGGCGGGGCGCCGGGTGCAAGAACACTCACTTTGCCGGATGCCTTCAGCGGCCCTGTCGCTACGGACGCGGTCGAAGCGATCCACCTCTTACTAAACGATAGAATCAAGCTTTTTATCGAGCCAGTCGTGCGGGCTTATTCGCTAGATACTGCCATGCTCAAATGTTGGAGGGAGGGCTGCAATCGGTGGATCACTGCATGGAGATTGGAAGATTTACAGCTTGAAACAAGATGCGGGCGCACTGGAACCCTATTGGCACGGCACTACTATGAAGCACGCATACATCTCACGGACAGAATTGAGCGGATCATCGCCGATAGAGTGATGCCACTCCTGGGACAGGCAGATCTGCCCGCACCTATGTATCTAGCTACGAGATTCAGCAAAGCTGCCGGATGCTCCTACCTCGCCTTGTGCTGCCCGTTCTGCAACTACATTCAAGGCGATATTCCCCTCAACCATCACAGCGTCACCTGGCGCCGCTATGTCGTGGAAGGTTGGCTCCCGCTACCCATCAAGAGAAACGTGCTTGGCCGTGAACATCAATGCATCGATATTGGCAGGGGCCAGTGCTCACAGAACCCTCCAGAACCTGAGGGCCCTGCCTTTCCCGACAGCGAACTCGTAACGTCGGGCGCAACCTCGGATCTACTGACCAGTGAGCTACCACCACTTCCAAAACGGGGAGTCGGGCGGCAGGGACTCCGTAAGCCAAGCTAGTAAAGCGGAATGTGTTTCATTGCATGTGGCCGATGACCTCGCTACGCGGATCCTTTGTCTAGCAGCCCGGGAGACTACTCGGTCAGTGCCCGTGCCCGTTCCTGCCCACGCTTGGCCTTGATGAGACGCACATGGTCCCATTCACGGGCAATGCCTGCTAGGACCGCAGCAGCGCCGCCCCTGAGATCGGTTTCATTCAGGAACAACACCGCGAGGCTTGTCTCCTGCATGTAGACATCCGCAGCGCGCCGGGCCGCTTCACCGACCTTTTTGGCGGAAACGAAGAGGATGACGTTGCTCTTGAGCGACTGCGCTACGCCGACTTCCCGGTCAATAATCTTGCGGCCATCGATTGCCGAGGCCTTACTCTGCAGTTGGATCAGCAGATAGGGGTCGTTGGAGGTCTCGGCCACCAAGTCGACTTCTGCACCAGCCGTTTCGTCGCCTCGGACACGCCAGCCGAGGAAGCGCGCCCCGATGATTCGTATCACCTGAATGCATACGCCCTCCAGCGCGAGGCCGCGTGCATGGTTGGTTTCGTTTTTTGCGTCATTGACGACCGCGAGTAGCTCGCTGAGAGGTCGGCGGAGCGAGACAGGGTCGGGGAAGTGGGTCTGCTCCAGCACGGCCTTCATGAGCGGTTCGCTGATGATCTCCCGGAATTTCTTGGTCGGTGTGACGCGGCCTGACTTCGCCCCACGGCCGGCGGTAGCCTTCTCGTTCACGAGCCAGCCGTTCTCTGCGAGGCTCTTAACCACGCGCTCAGCGAAGGTTTTGGTGTCGAATCTGACACCAGGGGCCTGCCCCTCAGCGAGTGAACGGACCTTAGATGCCACTGGTGATTCCTCGTCGGTGTAAGTGGCCAGCGCACGCAGGAATGCTTGCTGAGGTTTGCTGAGGCCCACGATCTCAACTATTTCCCCTGTGGAGGCGCCAGTGAGCTTTTTCACGACGGCGGCATTAATGGTCCATTGGCCCTTGCCGGTGAATACTCCGGCGCGCTCCAGCAACAGGCGTAGTGGGTTGATGTTCTCGCCGCTATCACCTCCCGAGTCGATGCCCAGGGTGGTGAGTTCTTGGGCGACAGCCGCCACGGTGACCTTGACACCGCCGGCCTGGAGCGAATGCACTGCTTCGACGACCTGGAGACCGTGAAGGTTCAAGAGAATGTGCTGACCGAGCCGCTCATAGAACGCTTGCTCATCTTCCGTCTTGAGTAGATCCTCGCCAAGCGAGCTGAGCCCATACTCGTTATCGTCAGTCGCCAAAAGGCCATAGTGACGCATTGACAGGAATGCGTTCATGCCCAAAGTTCGGCGGATCTTGTCGTCACGGTCTGGGAAGAATGTATGCCCAATTGCGTCATACAGGGCCCCCACGTCGCCGGGGATTTCTTGTACCAGTCCCAGTGCCAGACGGAGGTTTATCTGGTTTGGGCTGATCTGCTTCCCGTACGGGAGACGCTCATCTGACACAAAGAAATACATTAGCGGCCGTTTCGCTCACAGACGGACCTCCGGCAGCAACGGCTCACAGGGCTTACCAGGGGCGGGGGCCCACCATCCACTCAGATCGCCGTGGTCTGAGATGAGGGCAAACCAAAATCTCAGAGATTGTGATTTGAAAGGAACACCGCCAGTTCCTCATCCGTGGGCGGTCTGACTTCGACCGGCACTATGGCTGCAGTGGGGGAGAGGTAGTCGTTGATGGACGTCTGACCATCAAGTTCAGGGACTAAGTCGCTCCAGTCGTTGTTCCACGTCATGCTCGATCCTAAACGGCCCACTCAGTGAAGCCTGACGGTTTCGTTCCGGGTGTCGCCCATTCGCTACTCTTGGGTGTTCGGAAACAGATCGTGACGGCCATTTCTGCTGCCCAGCACTACAGCCGTCGCGGGAGTGGCACAGAGAGACGGATGAATGGGCCGCAGCACGGCACCCACAGGGTTCACGGCAATCTTGTTCAATCCTCCGTTGTCGACCGGCGCCAGAACCATAGCCCGTGTTGCTCTCGCCGCCAAGCTGCTTGGGCACGAAGAGGCAACGATTGCGAATCTCTTTCCACTTCCAACCAAGAGTGTTCTTGAAGTCAACGCGATTGGGAAGGACTTCGCCCTGTGGCTTTCCGCTCGGGCTGAAATCAGTGAGCGCCTGGCGGTTAGCAGGGACATTCTGCTGGCTTATGGCTGCCAGGAACCCGTCGGGGAAGTGCGTGCTCATTTCAGGGCGCAAATCGCATGGCTTCGGCAGGAGATCTGTGCCTCCGACAGCAAAGTATGGTCGGTCAGCGACGAGCCCCGCCATCCGTCCAGGTGGCAACGTCACACGGCGCGGGAATATCCCGGACTGCCGTTTAATGCGGCCCTGGAGTTGTCACTTCGGCAGCTTCCATCAGCGTGATGAGGCGAATGTCTCAAAGGGCGGGTGGCGTGTCGATTCGATGCCCTTCGCATCAGCTCATAGCATAGGAGCTGTGCCACTCCTTCAAGACAAAGCCCCGGAATCGCCCAAAGAATGCGGTCCCACTCCCCCTGAAATCGCCACCATGGTGCGCCTGAATCGCGAGAGTCAGGGACTTACTCAGCTTCAGCTTGCGACCCGGATGGGGTCCACGCAGTCGGTGGTTGCCCGCTGGGAAAGAGGAGATCATGAAATTACCATGGCCAACTTGGCACGGATCGCCGATGCTCTGGGCGTTGTGCTCACGGTCCGCTTCGGCACGAAAGATTCCCAGAAATGAGCCGAACGGTAACGGAGCCGTACAGGCAGGAAATCACTGGGGCGAAGGGTTCCATCTTCTACAGGGCACATAGCTACCACACCAAGGTCCCGCCTGAGGGGATCGCGCCTGTTATCGAGCACTACACCAACCCCGGCGACACAGTTTTGGATCCTTTCTGCGGGTCGGGGATGACTGGTGTTGCGGCCCTGCTGACTGGCCGCAAGGGGCTGCTGTCGGATTTGGCTCCCGCAGCTGTCCATATTGCTTCCGGATACACAACCCCCAGTGATCCTGTAGCGCTGGCTGAGGCAGCACGCGATTTACTGGGTAGCCTCGCTGATCTGGAACAGGAGCTCTACGGGACAAAGTGTTCACGTTGCGAGGGCGATGCTCGCATTGAGTACACGGTCTGGTCTGACACCGTTATCTGCCCAGGCTGCAATCATGAGGTACTTTTCTGGGATGCCGCGCGGCAACCGGACGGGACAATTTCAAAGAACCTGGTTTGTCCCTTGTGTTCCGCCGGTTTCCGCAAGGGAGACACTGAAATACTCCCGGGCGCTCCAGTCCTGGTCTCGGTGGCCTGCTTAGGGTGCAAGAGTCGGGAACAGCGGCCACTCACAGCGATAGAGCGGGCCATTGCTCACTACCCTCATCGAGGCGAGATCACCGACTGGTATCCCACGGCGCCATTGGAGAGTTGGCGCGAGATGTGGCGCGGGCAGCACGGCAAGATGGGTATCGCCACAGCTGCTGACTTTTTTACTGATCGCAATCTGCGGGCCCTGGCGGCGGTGTGGAGGTTGGCCAGTGATTCATCGGAACGGACTGGTTTGCGGTTCGCTACGACCGCCATCGTGAACCGGGCATCACGTAGGTATCAGTGGAATCCCAAGCGCCCCACTAACGTGCTTTCGGGGACGCTGTACATCGCGTCCATGACGTATGAGTTCAACGTCTTTTCGCTGCTTCGCAGAAAGCTCAGCGCCGTCGTTCAACTGGCAAAAAAGGTGACCGAGGCTCCAGGGCAATGCAGCGTCGCCCAATCCTCTGCCACTGAGCTCAAGCATCTCCAGGACCAGAGCGTGGACTATGTTTTTACTGATCCTCCCTTTGGCGCGAACATCTATTACTCCGATGCCTCCTTCCTGTGGGAGTCCTGGCTGGACGACTTCACTGACACGACTAATGAGGCAATCGTGTCGACTTCCTTGACCGCTGAACACGGCGGAAAGAGTCTCAACGATTACGAGAAACTGATGTCAGCCAGTTTCGGAGAAATCGCCAGGGTGCTTAAGCCGGGCGCCTGGGCGAGCGTCATGTTCCACAGCAGTGATGATGCCGTTTGGAGCAGCCTTGAACGCGCCATTGAGAGCGCTGACCTGACCCTTGAATCTGCTGTTGCTTTCGATAAGTCCCAGCCCAGTTTCAAGGGGGTCAAGCAAATGACGAACCAGGAACGGGTATCAAGCTTCGACCTTGTGCTTCATCTTCACTCCACTCAGGGAGGGGTTGCCAGACGCCGTCAGTCAACCGTCAAGGCAGTGGCCGAGACAGAAGTGGTAGACGCAATCAGAACCCATCTTCAGACCGCTTCTCAACGACAGCGAACCACGCCCTACCTCCATTCTTTCGTCATGAGGTTGCTGCTGGAGCGCGGTGCCTCCTTCGCCGGCTATTCCTACGGACAGGTTGAGGTTCTCCTAACAAAGACCTTCCTGTTCGAAAAGGGCGCTTGGAGTCCCTTGCCGGCCGCCGACACTTCACCCGATATCAAGCCTGAAGGAATCTGATGACCCTCACTGCCAACATCACTGAGCTGGACATGGATCCACGGCTTAGGGAAATACTTCGCGAAACAGGGGGCTCTGCCCGGCGATCCATCCCAACGGATACCTCCTCTTCGAAGGGCAGCAGCGCCTATCAAGTGCACACCTACCCGACGAAAGTACCGCCGGGAGCCATCGAACCTTTCATCCTAGCCAGCAGCGAGCCCGACAGCGTCGTGCTCGATCCCTTCTGTGGATCCGGCATGACCGGACTTGCCGCACTCAACACAGGGCGGCGAGCTCTGCTGTCGGACCTTGCTCCGGGTGCAGTTCACCTGGCCCACAATCACAGTCATCCCGTACCCCCGACAGTCATCGCCGCAGCCATGACCTCACTAACCACGGCCATGACACCCACGGAAGTGGCGCTCTACGCATCGAACTGCCCTACCTGTGGCCGCTTGGAGCGCCTGCGGCACCAAGTATGGACGGACGTCCATACCTGCACGCAATGCTCAGAACCCATCCGCGTCTGGGACCAAAAGACTGAAAGTGGCAGCAGTTCCCGCACCCTCATCTGCGGAAAATGCGGTAACGAGCAGACCCGGTCAGGTCTTAGTGGTGTGCCCAGCCAACCTGCAGAAAAAGCCGTTGCCTGCGGTTCTTGCCGCAAGCTCCAAAGAGGGCCAGCGGATGAGCACGACCTCACCCTGCTGGCAGCAATTGCGCAACGGCCCGTCACTCATTGGGTTCCTAACGTCCCGCTGGGCCCGGACCGGGAGATGTACCGACGCTCAGCCCTTCATCTCCGCAATGTCACTCAGGTGGCTGACTTCTGGAACCACCGCAGTCAACTCGCGCTCAGCGAGTTGTGGCACTACATCACCACCAAAGCGGACCAGAAAGTGCAGTCCGCTCTGAAGTTCGCCTTCACCAACACGGCATGGCATGCAACCCGTATGCGGCGCTACAACGCCTTTGGCGGCCAACGTCCACTCACCGGCACCCTGTACATCCCACAGCTGATTGCAGAGGGCAACGTCTTCGAAATCTTCCGCCACCAAGTTGCGCAGGTAAGTCGCTTCTATTCAAGCCATCCCGCTTTGGAGAACCTGGAAGGCGGAGTCGACCGCGCTTTCGCTCGCCAATCGTCGGCGACAGATCTGTCGTGGCTCCCAAGTTCAAGCATCGACTACGTCTTTACCGACCCGCCCTTTGGAGCGAACCTGTTCTACGGCGATTGCAACGTCGTCTGGGAATCTTGGCTCGGCGACGTCACAGATCTCACCGAGGAAATTGTCGTCAACAAGTCGCTTCCCTCGACTGCAGGCGGGAAGTCCCTCGATGACTACGAGAAGCTGCTTTCCGGCGCATTCTCAGAAGTTCGTCGCGTGCTTGCGCCAGGGGCTCGGGCAAGCGTCGTTTTCCATAACGCCGATGACAAAGTGTGGTCGGCCCTGCTCGCAGCCACCGACCACGCCGGACTCGTTCAAACCGACGTGAGCGTCCTGGACAAGATGCAACGCTCAATGAAGGGCTATAAGGGCCGCAGCGGAGCAGAGCTCGTACCGTTCTTTGACCTTGTCATCACTTTTACCGCCGGCGCTAAAGGAGACGTGCAGAACCTCAACGGAGCCGGCGAGATCGCCCTCGAGGCCATCCGCCGCCACCTAGCCACTCTGCCCCAGGGTGACAAGAACGAAGTCACCCATCAGCGCAGCCTCGAATACCTTTACTCACTCTCAATTGGGGCCGTCATTGCCAATGGTGCAAAACCCACGGGGTTGTCTTTCAAGGCTCTCGAAGAACTGCTGAATTCAAACCTGGCAAACAAAGACAGGCACTATTACCTGAGCTAAAGGCTCTCGCCCAGTCGACGCAGTTTCTCCGTCGACTGGGCATATCTGTACTGTATGCAACGTGAGCGCGCTTGATGTAGTTCTGGAGAAATTCAGCGAGACAGGGTGGAGTGTTGCCGCGCGCGAAAGTGTCAGCGGTGGCCGCAGCGTCAACCCTTCACGTGTCGATCTTGTCCGAGGTAAGCAGCGCTTTCCGCTGCTCGCCTATGCCTGGAAGATCACCCACGAAGGCAAAGGCCGGACGGGCATGAACTACCGGATTCAGACAACCCGCTCTCACGAAGGCGATCTTCTTCATGAGGAAGGCCGGCAAACAGTTGGGTTCGGTGTAGACGCCGACCGCGAAGTCATTGCGGCCTTTGACGGCTGGACGAAGCGCGCCACCGGCAGCTCATCGAGCGTCCACATCGACAGGGCGACCCTAGACAAAGCTGCAGCTGACGGATTCGCCGTTGAAGAACCTCACTGGGACAGCCGGGCAGCGGCACGATATTCAGACGTTCACCTGCTGCTGCCGTGGATCTCCGACCAACAAGCGACTCGTACTGCCGCCGTTCAACCCCTCGAGCACGCCATTTCGGACGACCAGGCAACTGTTGTGGCTGACCTGTGGAATTCCGCACCCGCCGCGTGGCTGCGACAGAACGACCGTCTTGTCCTGGCCAACCGGGAAGGCAATGACCTGCTGGATACGGCGATCTGGCGGATTACCGATCTCAAGGTCAAGACCGTTACCAAGGAAGGGCGCAACCCCCGTCGAAACGTGACCTTCACCTGTCGGCGCTATGGCCGCGTCACCACCGTCCATAAGGCCACTTTTCTAGCTGGCCTGACCAAGAGGGAGCCCACGCCATGAGCCTCGCCGACAACGCGAATCTCTTCTACTTCGATGAAGACCATCGCGCCGCCGAAAAAGTTTCGAAATTGCACCTGGAGTCTGCTGACGTTCCAGCGCTGACCGCCCGTGCCAAGAAGCTCGCGGCGGAAAAGAATCTGTTGCTGCCGGATGCGGATGCCCTCCTGGAGCGCTGCATCGTAGCCTTGCTTGGGGGACACATTGTGCTTCAAGGCCCGCCAGGCACCGGCAAGACGACCTTGGCCTACGTGCTGGCAGAGACGTTCAGCGCATCAGCCCACTTGGAGACTGCTACCGCCGACTGGAGCACTTACGACGTCATCGGTGGGCTGCATCCGACGTCGAAAGGCGGGATTGAGACACTGGTGCCTTGGCTCGGGCATGTGCCACGGGCTGCCCTGGAATGCGCAAGCGTAATCAGTCGGCACGCGGATGAGGAGGAGGGCAAAACCGAGCCCCACCAAGCTCATTGGCTCATCATCGATGAATTTAGCCGCGCTGAAATAGATAAGGCCATCGGCCCCCTTTACACAGTCCTCGGAGGTGGGGGCGAGGATGTGCCCCTGCCGCTGTGGTTCGGGGATTCTGAACAGCGAAACGCGGTTTGGTTGCCTAAGCGGTTCCGGATTATCGCAACGATGAATACCGTGGACACCAACTACGTGTACACGTTCTCCCAAGGGCTCAGCCGGCGGTTCCAATTTATTTACGTCGGAGTTCCACAAAAGGAACAGGTGCCGGATGAACTGCGGCAGGCGCGCGTCAGCGCGGCTAACTGGTATGCCGAGACTTATGGAGACGAGCAGTTCAACCACGATGATTTCGTAGCTGACCCGCGGTTGGTGCAGACTTCCACTGTCTTAGCCGATCTGCTGTCAACGCTTCGCTATGGAGATGAGGCAACCAACCGTCCCGGCTGGCCCCTTGGTACGGCACAAATTGTGGATGTTTACCGCCAACTCGCGCTGAGGCTCCCCGCGACCGGCAACGCAACAGACGCTCTGCTTCCTGCCCTTGATCTTGCCCTAGCAGATCGAATCATCCCGCAAGCCGGCAATCTCACGAAGATACAGCTCGACACCGCTGAAACCTGGTTGCAGACGCAAAAGCTACCGCGGACGCGTGACGCCCTGCAGCATCTCCGCATGGCCTCCAGCACAGGCTACTGAGCAAGTGACGCAGGCAACCGACGAAGAACTGGCTGACGATACCGTAGAAGCGGAAGGAGGTCGCTTTACATCGGCTGGACGCCGCGCGGCCATCAACGCATCGTTGCCCTTGCTGGCCACATACTTCGCGGATGCCCCCACCTGGGAGTTGGAAGTCAGTCAGCAACTCGCCACCACGCCTGATGAAAAGGCTGTTGATGACTTGGCGATGGCCGTCAGACTGCGGGCCTCACTGGCAGCGGCGGAAAAGTTGCTCCGCATCCTCGGCGACGTAGCGGCTCGTCCCACCTTCCGCTATACCCAGGTGAGCGCCGAATCGGTTGGACAAATCCGTGGTCGATTGGATCTGTCTCGCTACAGCCGAGAGCACGGCAGGATCGCTGTTCCTAGACGTTATCCAATCCGTCTGGTGGAACGGGAAAATGCCACTCCCGAAAACGTTCTGGCGGCTTATGCAGCGCACTGGCTTAGGCGAGATCTGGCGACCATTCCCCGAGACCTTCTTCCCGCCAGATCGCCGGAATTTAGGGATCTCCAACGTCTCCAGGATGGACTGGGTCGTAGTCTCGGCCTGCCACTGCTTGGAGGAACCAGCGCACTCGCTTTAGATGTGTGGCGGCGCTCGGCACTTCCGGACCTAATCGAACGGGTCAATGCCCGGCTGGAGGCCGGGCATATCGCATCTCCGGAACCTTACAAGGAACTGGCTGACTGGGTGGCGGCAACGCGAAACGGAACGGCAGTTGCTGATGTGGGAAACCGTGAATGGAGCTTCTATGACGCGCGCTTTGACACCAAATTGTTTGAGATCTGGTGCTTGCTGAAGTTAGCAGACGCCATCACCTCGCTCATTGGAGTTCCCGCGCTGGCTGCAGAGAGCCTCGCGCAGCGTCACCAAGGTCCCATGTATGCCTGGAACATCGGGGCCGGCAGTCTGCAACTGCACTTTCAAGCTTCGCTGGCAGCACTGACAGAAGGCGGCGTGGTGTGGTCTTTCGATCCAGGTCCGGCCAAATTGCAAGGCTTTCCCGACCTAGCAGTTACAGCCGACACGATCGCTGGGCGCGGACTAGCTATCTTCGACCCAAAGCTGCGACGGAGGCCGAACAAAGTACCTACTGAAGAGCTTTATAAACTGCTGGGCTACTTCGGAAACTTGGAGCACTCAAAGCCGCCCATTGGAGCAATTTTCTACTACAGCCCCCCAGGCAGCAACCGATTTCACGCTGGTCAGCGCTGGCGGGGGAGAGCTTCATGCACTCGGACTTGACCCCGAAGCTGCCGCCACGAACCCCTTTGAGACAGCGGCACAGCTGGCGCTGAAAGCTGCCGGCCTAGGCGAACGCTCCTTGACCCTTCTGAAATCGCCGAAACCGGAGAGCGCCGGTGACTCCGGGGAACTAACGGCCGCGATTCACCAGGAGGTCGCCGTTGACGCAATGCAACGAGAAGCCGACAGATTGCCTGCCAACACTCTTACACCCACCAGAAAAGCAATCGCCACTTCGCTGCGCGCCGTATGGCCACAGCTGGATCAGCAGGCACAGACGATGATCGTCACGGCCGAATATTTCGGACTTAATGCTCCGGAAAACGCCGATCACTCAGGACCATTGCTGGGGCTGGCGGCGGCGTTCGAAAGAGTCTTGAACGAACAGATTTTTCATCCCGCGGCAGCACAGCAGCGCGGCGTCATAAACCTCACCCAGACGCTCGGTGGTCGTCTGCACACTCTCGATGCGGCCCTTCGCGGCCGTAACGAACCTGAAGCAAGAGCCATCGCCGCCTTCTTGGAGAGCCAGCCAACGATCGATACAGCAAACCTCCAGTCCATCCTTCGCGATGCGAAAAACATGAACAGGCTTTACCGCATTCCTGCTGCCCATTCAGACATCGTGACAGCCGGAACGTGGGCAGACGGCCGAGACATTATTCTGGATGCCCGCCGGGGGTTGCTCGTCAGGCTAATGAAGTCCTTTGCATGGGATGCCACAACAGAGACTGCCGACTGAACACGCTGAAAATGGGGGACACCCGCTTAGAGCCTGTCTATCCACGTTTCTTCTTCCCGGTTGTCCCAGGCAGAACCTCCGACTATTTTCGGCTTGGCCTCTTTGCGCTGGCGGAGGAGATTCAGAAGCCGGTGAGCGTCAGTCGCATGGAGATCCCGCAGGGAGTCGACTTTGCGAACCACGTATGACTCTATGAGAGCCTTCCGCTCATACTGCTCATGGATGCCCGCGTCAGCAAAGGCAGCGCGTAGCTGGGCCACCTGTTCATCAGTGATAGGCAGGTGCTTTAGCGGGACCGTGCTCTGCGGTGCATCAATTTCAAACAGTGAATCAGCCATCCGTTCAGCCTATCCCTCGAAGGACACGTCTATCCGTTCGTGCACCAGGCCGTCCGGCCCTGTGGGTGGGGAAGCTAAAACGCTCCTTGGGTGTGCGTCCATGTGGAGGCCCAGTTATGGGGCCGGGCTGTCCTTCGGACCTTCGGAGGTATCGTTCATGACGCTGTCGATCGTCGCTGCGATTGTCGCCGAGGGTTTGGCTGAGTTCACGCCATGCCGATTTCAGGTATGCCCGCTCTGTAGGCGACAGCGGGCTCAGTCTCCTCCGTGGCTGCTGGGCCAACCGAGGCTTCGGCTGGAGTGCTTCGCCCATTTAGCAGGTTCCAAAGTCCCATTGGTTTGCCCTTCCTCGGAAGATCATCCCGCCAGGAACATGGGGGAAAGACCTGGCGGGACGGTGCCACAGTATCAAGTTCAGGTCGGCGCCAAGCTAGTGCAGGCGGAACACGTCACCGCGATGGACCGCCTCAGCCCAAGCCCGCACGGTCACATCCGGTACGACGAATCTGATTGCTTCCGCTTCGCGCCTGATGGCCGCCGTGATCTGAGGGACTGGCCGCCCCTCAAGCACGGCGATCTTCGCGGTCATCCTGGACAGGTCCAGCAACGTGCTAGCTCGGTTCACGGCAATCTCCTTCGGTTTGTTCTGACGCCAATGCGAACGTAAGTCCGGATTTCAAAGGAGTGGGGGACGGCGGTCGTGTCGCCGGATCAGGGGCAGGGTGCTCGCGGGCGAGCACTGATGGGCGTCCTCTCCGCTTCGCTCCGTGGCCGGCTGTTGGGTGCTGCCGGTCCGTCGCAGAGCTCCTGCCCGTCATCACCTGTTCCTTACAAGCATTTTTGTGGCTGTCCTGCGGATCATACGGTTCCGCTCCGGCTCTAGCTCCTGCCCCCTCCGCAAGCTCCGGGGCCCTGCGGCACTGGAATTCTTCGACGGCGCTCCTGCGTCGCTTATTTCCTTTCGAAGATTTCCAGCACCTTGCCCTGGCGGGAGGAGTCGCCTCCGTCGGCTCCGTAGAGCACTACGTGCCAGCAACAAAAAAGCAACTGGGAGAGGGAAGCTGGCCGGTCACCTGAGCCGCCCGACCCGCCCACCATTTCGGCAAAGAATGGAGCACCACCACATGAACGCAGTCATCAAGATGACCGTTGCCACCGTCGACACGGAGGAAACCATTCACGACGTCCCGGTGCTCGTGGATTACCACATGAACGACGGGTACGACTGGATGGACGTGATCGGCGAACACGGCTGGGTTGTGATCCCCAGCTGGGGCTGTGACGGCTGGGACCTGGGCCAGTGGCCCTATGTCATGGTCGCTGGGATCCGCACGGCAGACGATATCGGGAACCTGTTCGGAATGGCCACCTACTGCGAGGGCGACGTGAGGACCACGTTTTACCGGACCAAAGCCGCTTTCTGGACCGCGATAAGTGAGCAGGCGTTCTTCCACTGGAAGAGCGGTCAGGCCCAAGGCCCGGACGACCTGCCCGAGGCGGCCGCTGAAATGCCCAGCCGGTACCGGATTCCCTGCACCGTGCCGGACGCTGCTTAGCCGTTAGAAGCGGTGCCCCGCCCGGACGGGGCACCGCTCCACTCAATGAGTATTTGAGTAAAAACTCATCCACTTGCCATTGTTGAAGGACAAGCCCGTGAACACCTGCACCGCCCTGATCATCCCCGCCAACCTGGCCGAACCGGCCCGCGTCGAAACCATCGACACCGCTTTAGACAACCTGCAGACCCTCGTGGCCGGAAACATCGAAGCTCTCACCATTGATGACTGGCACTTCTACCTGAATGAAGAAGGCAAGATCATGCAGCTTGCACCAAACCGCCGCGCCGCCCAGCTGGGTGCTGGAAGAAACCGGCGTTCTGACAGATGTGTACTGCGGCGACGTCGTTGTATTGGGCGAAACCGCTGACGGCGACGAAGCAGACGTACCCGAACATCTGATTGACAGCGCGCAACAGCTTTTCGGACTCCACCAAACCACCGCCTAGACACGCTGCGGGCCGTTCGCCTTTGTGGGCGGGCGGTCCGCCGCAAGTGGCCGCCTGGGTGGGTGGTTACCGGCGCCGGACCGCCGTTCCCGCGTCAGGGCCGACGCTGGTCACCTGGTGCGTGCGACAAGCCCACGCTTGCGGTGACCTGGGGCGCAGGGGAGGGGGCAGAGAAAGCGTGCTCGCGGGCGAGCACTGATGGGCGTCCTCTCCGCTTCGCTCCGTGGCCGGCTGTTGGGTGCTGCCGGTCCGTCGCAGAGCTCCTGCCCGTCATCACCTGTTCCTTACAAGCATTTTTGTGGCTGTCCTGCGGATCATACGGTTCCGCTCCGGCTCTAGCTCCTGCCCCCTCCGCAAGCTCCGGGGCCCTGCGGCACTGGAATTCTTCGACGGCGCTCCTGCGTCGCTTATTTCCTTTCGAAGATTTCCAGCACCTTGCCCTGGCGGGAGGAGTCGCCTCCGTCGGCTCCGTAGAGCACTACGTGCCAGCAACAAAAAAGCAACTGGGAGAGGGAAGCTGGCCGGTCACCTGAGCCGCCCGACCCGCCCACCATTTCGGCAAAGAATGGAGCACCACCACATGAACGCAGCACCCACACTGGAAATGCTCGATCCCAGTACCTTGAGCGTGGATATCAACGTCCGCAAAGACGCCGCCCTTACCGCTGACTTCGTTGCCAGCATCAAGGAACACGGCGTTATGGAACCTGTGATCGCCCATCGCAAGGACGACGGTGCAGTGCACGTGCTGATGGGACAGCGCCGCACCCGCGCCGCCGTTGAAGCCCAGCGTACGGAAATCCCGGTGATGATCATCGAGTCCCCGGAAGAGGCCGAACGGATCGTGAGGCAGGTCGTGGAGAACATCCAGCGCGCGGAACTGACTCAAGCGGACGAGGCAGATGCCTACCACCAGCTGTCTCTGATTGGTGTTTCAGCGGCGTCGATCGCCAAGAGGACGGGACGGAAGAAAGCCGCCGTCGAGGGTGCGTTGAAGGCCAAGGCATCCGCTGCCGGGACCGCCGCCCTGGACAGGGGATGGAGCATCGAAACTGCCCTCATTATGGCCGAATTTGAGCAGGACGAGGCCGCGACGGCCGAGCTTGAATCAGTCCTCATGGACGACCCCGACCAGATCCTGCACGTCGCCCAGCGGTTGCGGGATCAGCGCGAGAGCGCCGCAGCCCTCGCCGCTCTGATCACCGAAGTCGAAGCCCAGGGTAAGACGATCGTGGAGGACGCCGGACACTACGCCGACGACGACAATCTCTACGTCACCGCAGCCAAAAGGGACAACGGGGAACCGGCCAGCGAGGAGGACGCCAACGCCGTCCTGATCACCACGGACTACCGTGGCCAGCACCGGACCCACTCAGTTATCGCAGGGTGGAAGGAGACGGGCTTCGCGCCGAAGTACGACCGCTACGACGGCGGCAGCAACGTCCAGAAAGGCCCGATGACCGAGGAACAGAAGGCCGAACGGAAAACCCTGATCGCCAATAACAAAGCGGCCGAGTCGGCCACCATCGTAAGGCGTGAGTTTGTCCGCACCCTGTTGGCGAAGAAGCAGGCGCCGAAGGGCTGGCAGCACTTCACCGCGTACGCGCTCACCCACCACCCTGAAACGGCCAGCGGCTACGACGGAAAGGTGGCCGCTGAGATGGTTGGAGCGAAGTCCGACGAGTCCGACCGGTGGGGATGGAACCCACTGCGGGATCATGTAGCCGCGTCCACGGCACGGCCTGAGTTCTCTTTGATCGCACTGGTGTGCGCCGGGTATGAGAAGACGATTGCCAAGGACTCATGGCGGTCCCCGTCGCAGACACACCGGGATTACCTGAACCAGTTGGTCGTGTGGGGATACACCGCAAGTGAGACCGAACAAATGATCATCGACAGCGGCAAGCCAGCCGAAGAAAACGAAGCGGCATAAGACCCCTTGCCGGGCGGCACCCCCACCGCTCGGCAAGGCCCCACACTACCCACCACGGGCAGAACCAGGAACCTCCCGCAGGGCGGGCGGTCCGCCGCCCAGGGCGAACCAAGTTGCCACTTACCAGCGGCGGACCGCCATAAACGCACCCACCAATCCTGAAAGTAAGTGCCGCGACTTCACGACAGTCCAACACCTGTTCAGTTGTAATCATGTGTACAGCTTCAGCTAAGCTGAAGCCATAGATTTCCTTTTTTGCCGAAGGACACGAAGGGCCGGCTAACAAGCCGGCCCTTCGTGTTTAAGTCTGTCTTTCAAGAAAGTGGACCCTGCGCCGTTCCTGGTTGTGGTGATTCCCGCCAGTAGCTCGCTGGGAGCCCCCATGTGCCTTAGAACCTGGCCACGCTGCCCCGGTTCCTGTGCCCGCCCCATGCCGGCCCCGCACGTTGGATAGGTGTCGTCCCGGCTGAAAAGAAGCCAACCGAGACGGTAGGGGAGACGGCAACGCTCAGGCCTGGACCATGGGCAACTGTTCCGGTTTTCCCCGCCCGCAATGGACAGAGGCTGTGCACGGCCACCGCTCGCCCAAGGCAAGGTGTGGGCGGTTGGTGACGTGGTGGTTGGGTGCAGCCGGTTCCGGTGGGTCCTGTCGTCCACATGTGTGCGGGGCAAGCCCGGAGGAAATAGCTTGCGCCGTGCACATGTGGGCGAGGGGTGACGCTACCAGTTTTCGCTAGTTGTCCCGATCAGTTCCTTCTCACGTGCGGCATCATTAGCTGGCCTTGACGGGCGCGTCGTCCTAGCGCCTTTGGGGCGCCCGCCGGCCTTCTTGGCTGGTGCGTCCAACCCGAAGCCCCGCAGGTCAGATTCAGTCCAATCGGCCCTGAGGGCTGCCTGGTAGTCCTTCGCATACTTTTGCTCTGCAGCTGCGAGCAATTGCACGGCTTCTTGCAGTTCGACGCTGCTGGCAGCAGCGTTCTTCACTGCGTTGACTCTTGCGTCCCTGACGGCGTCAATTTTCGCGGCCGCCTTAGCGGCAATGTTGTCGATATCCATGCCGTCAGCCTATTGGCTGAACGTGGCACCAGAAGCAAGGTTTTCCGGCGAGTTTCACGATTGGTGCCGAAACCTCCCGACGAAACCATGCGGAGCAAGGTTTTCCGGCGAGTTTCACGATTGGTGCCGAAACCTCCCGACGAAACCATGCGGAGCAAGCTATACATTTACACGGGTGTAAATGGGCGTGTCCTGCACGGCTCCTGCGTCGCGGTTTGGCACACTGGCTTGTGGGTCCCTTTGGGGTCGCTGCGCTGGGCCTTTTGGAGGGGGAGTGGAATGCCGGACGAGGAGAGCTCACGCCGTCCCAACCTGTCCCGCCGCCGTCGCGAGAACACTCCCGCGGGGAGCAAGAAGCGCCGTGACGTGTGGGTCACGGTGGAAGAGGAAGCTGCCCTCGTTGCCCGGGCGGAGCGGGAGAAGGTCACGGTGCCGAACCTGCTGGTCTCGGCCGCGCTCTCAGAACAGACTGATTCGCCGACGGAGCGGCGTGCTATCGCGGCGGAGCTGATGGGTCTGCACAACCTGTTGGCGCGCTCGTCGAACAACATCAACCAGCTCGCGCGGCAGGCGAACGCCACGGGCGAGTTCCCGGCCGAGGCACGGGAGGCGTTGAAGTTCATCCGCTCCGTGGCGATGCGGATCGACGATGCGATCGATGGGTTGATGTAGATGATTCCCAACATCACCCGCGGTTCCCGGATGGCCGGCCTGATGGTTTACCTGGCATCGACTGATACGGATAAGACGAAGAACGCGCACACGGAGCCGCACCTGGTGGCCGGCGACGCCGCGATCATGGCGTGGTACGACGACGGTGTCCTGGACAAGGACGATGCCCTCGCCATCGCGAAGCATTTGGACCGGCCGCGCAAGGCATTCGGTGTGTCGGTGCAGATCAAAGACATGCAGTGGGATCCGGCCAGGAAGGAGCGCGTCCACGTCGGGTACAAGGACGCCAGCGTGTGGCACTGCTCGCTGAGTCTGCGTGCGGAGGAAGGTGCGCTGACGGACCAGCAGTGGGGCGATATCGCCAACGACTTCGTGGACGCCATGGGCTTCACCGAGACCAGCGGCAAGGCACGCTGCCGCTGGGCGGCAATCAACCATGGGACGAGTGAGAACGGCAACCACCACATCCACATTGCCGTGTCCCTCGTCCGCGAGGACGGCACCAAAGCCTCCACCCACGGTGACTACAAAAGGGCGCAGCAGACCTGCCGGGAGCTGGAAGTTAAGTACGGGCTCGAACAGCTCTCCAGTGTGCACGCCACCCGCGGTTATGACCGGGCCGAGAAAGCCACGGCAACCCGTGACGAACGGGAAATGCACCGGGCCTCCCTGGGACGGAAGGTCCGCGCCTGCGCCACCTCTTCGGCGACCGAAGGAGAGTTTGTCCGGCGCGCCCGCGAGGCCGGAATGCTGGTCCGTCCCCGCTACGCCAAGAACACCACCGACGTCATCGTTGGCTACTCCGTCGCCGAACGCCCCCAGCGGGGAGAGCGGCCCATTTGGTTCGGAGGCGGCACCCTCGCCTCCGACCTGCGACTCGGTGCCCTCCGTGAGGAATGGATGGACTCGCCCCAGCTCGCCACCGAAGCCGCAGCCGAATGGAACGCCGCGGCCCGCAACAAACGCACCGTCTCCCGGACAGGACCCGAGAAAGCAGAACCGCCGGCACAGGCATGGGTGGACTACACCCGCAACGCCACCGCCCTGGCGGACCAGCTCCGCGCCATCCCGCGTGACGACCATGCCACCTGGGCCAAGGCCGCACGGGAAGTTTCCGGTGCCTTCGCAGCCTGGTCCTACCGCCTTGAACCGACACCCGGGCCGCTGGCCGCCACCGCAGCTGAACTGTCCCGCACAGCCCAGCTGCGGGCACCACGACAGCACAGCAAACCCGTCCCTCTGCCGTCCATTGCCGGTACCGCCATGTTGTTCATGGCCGCGTCGAGCAAGAACAAGACCGCGGCGCAGACTGCCCTCATGGTGCAGCTGATCAACACCGCCTTTGCCGTGTACGAGATGCATGCCCAGTCAGGCCGGGCACGGGAAGCCCAGCGCATCCGGTCAGTGGTGGAGAACCAGCTCGCCCCGTTCACCGCCACCATGCCCAAGGCTGTGCCGGTAGGAGCGGAACAGGCACCGGCCGAGGCAACAGTCCCGCGTGCGGTGGATATTGCCCGCCGCGGCATGGCCCCCATCCGCCCTGGCTCGGTTGTGCCGACAACGCCCACACCGGCAACACCGGAGACGACCTATCAGCCCAGCCGGCGCGACGCCGGACCCGGACTCGACCGATAAGAATCACACCACTAGTGCAAGGGGAAACACGATGAGTGAATCAGACGGCATGGACGACTTCCTGGACAACGGAATACGGCAGTCTCTGCTGATCGCCTCACGCATCGCCGAGACGCTGGCGCGCCGGCTGCAGGAGACCCAGCGACAGCAGGAACACCACGACGCCCAGACAGCGCACGAAGCCCACGCACGCCTCGCGGTCGAGCGCAGCGAAGCCCACGCAGCAATTGCAGCCGTCCACAAGGAACAGTGGTGGGACAACGCGGACCCGGCCGACATCGCCACCGCACACGCCGTCGCTGAGGGCTGGAAAGACCACGACCCCACCGCCCTGGAAGCCTCCGAAAAAATCCGCCAGGAAGTCCTCAGCCGATACGGCATCGACACCCGCGACGTCGGTCCGGACACCGCCTACCTCGAATCGGGCATCGAGACCATCACAGCCGAGAAGGCCCGGCAGGAGGAACTTGCGCGCAGCCAGGAAGAGCGACGCAAGGAGGCCGTCGAACACGAGAAAGCCATGCAGCTGCTCGCAGCAACCCGGGCCGAAGAACTCCGCACCCAGGCGGCCAAACTGGCACCGGAAATGGAACGCCACCACGTGCCCGTTGAATACCTGGCCAACCCCGAACTGGCCCAGGCGCTGCAGCGGGCCCACACCGCAAAGACCTCCAAAGCAGTGGCCATCGCCGACGCTGACATCAGGGAACGGATGTTCCTCATCAGCAAAGACGGCATCAACGGCCCTGACATTGACCAGCTGCGGAAGGAAACCACCGCGAACATGAACGGTGCCGGAGCCGAACACTTCCAGGACCCCGCGTTTGTGAAGGCAGCCAAGGAGATGCACGAAGCCAAGCTCCTGGCAGAAGGCGGTTTCATAGGCTCCCAGTTCGCCTCCGTGGAACAGCGGTACGAACGGGCCGAGAAGGAACTCTTCACCCGTCTCGAGGACGTCGGCCGCGAGATCGAAAACCGGGTCACCGGCAACGACAGCAGCCGACTCCAAGACCAAGGACTGAAGGCAGAAACCGCATCCGCGGCCAGCTACGGCTCAGCCGAACACCACGAGAAGTTCGCTGACTCCCTGGAAAACACCGGCGCAAACGAAACTCAAATCCGAGGCCGCCTCGCCGCCGCACGCAGCGAAGCCACCCATCCCATTGCAGCCGTAACCATGGGCAAAGCAGCTAGAGCCCGAAAGTCCTCTACAGGGGCAGCAATCGGGGCGGAACGAGGGAAGAGCGGGCTGTCCAGATAAACGAAACGGGCAATGAAGGGGTATCACCTCGAAGGTGATACCCCTTCCGTCTGGTCAGACGTACTGGGTTCGCGGTCGGAGAAGAGGTTAGCTCCCTCTCGCAATCCATGGATAAATCCGGCGACCGCTGCTCGTTCGCGGGCAGGCATACCCTCGACGGATGAAAGAATCCATGCCACGTCCGGCGGCATGGCCTCGGGCTTCGGGCGAGCTGCCGCATCGGGTGGGGCGGGCCGGGTCACAGGTTCGGGGCAAGCAAAGGTGGCAACCAACTTAGGGGACTGCCGCGAGTCGCCCTCATCGTGATCACCAGTCTGAAGCTCGATCATGACTGCCGCAGGCCGCCCGTCGATAGGTTCCCGGAGGCCTATCTCTGCTTTGTAGCTCACGTTCCATGTGTCGCCCAGCAGGCGTCTGAGGACTCCGCAAATCGCG